>DLUN01000149.1:1855-3270 GCA_003444615.1 Syntrophomonas sp. | reverse complement strand
GATAATTTAGCAACTGCTCCAATGTCTCCTGCATAGAGCTCGGGCACATTAGCTTGCTCCTTACCGGTCATTATTAATATCTGGGCAATTTTTTCTTCTTTCTCTTTGTTGGAGTTGTATACTACTGAGTCTGCTTTGAGATGACCGGTAAACAACCGGAACATATTGAGCCGTCCGATATAAGGGTCAGCAATAGTTTTGAAGACCTGGGCACTCAGTGGCTCGTTCTCCACGTTTTTACCGGCGACAAATGGGTGTCGATCCGGTGTAGCTCCACAGTCTACGATGAAATCCATAAGCGGAGTTATGCCAATGTTGTTCAAAGCAGAACCACAGAATACAAACGCTGCCGTTCCTTTGGAGCAGGCTTCTTTTATGCCTTGCAGTATTTCACTGTCTGTTAATTCTTCACCTTCCAGGTACTTTGCCAGTAAGTCATCATCGGCTTCTGCCGCAGCTTCCACAAGAGCTTCCCTATATTTGTCAACATCATCCATCAAATCGGCAGGTATCTCCTGCTCACTGGCTTTGCCAGTTCCGCCATCAAAAATAAAGGCTTTCATCTTGATTAGATCCACAACCCCTTTAAAGGAGTCTTCTGCTCCAATGGGAAGCTGTACAGGAACAATATTATCGGAAAAGCTCTCCTTTATCTGGTCTAGCACCTTATAAAAATTGGCATTTTCCCGATCCATTTTATTAATGAATACTATTTTGGGAGTGTCAGGAAAGTCTTCCCAGACGATTTCGGTTTGTACTTCGACTCCAGCGGTTGCTGACATTACTATTACCATGCTGTCAACCACACGCATGGCACCCACTACCTCAAAATAAAAGTCAGAGTAACCAGGAGTGTCGATCACATTAATTTTATGCTCTCTATATTCACACGGAACCAATGAGCTGCTGATAGTAATTTTTCTTTTAATCTCCTCCGGTAGATAATCACTAACGGTATTACCATCATCCACTTTTCCTATCCGCTTGGTTGCTCCGGTGTTAAATAGCATCGCTTCTACCAAAGAGGTTTTCCCTGTACCTCCATGGCCAACTAGGGCGACATTCCGAATATTACCGCTTGGGTAAACCTTCATTTAATGACCTCCTCGTTCAAACATAACTGTAAAAATGGTACTATAATTTCCTGCAACTCGCAAAGAAATTTTCTAACACTACTTATGGTTTGCTAAAACATAGAAAATCCAGTATAAAAGCAGGGCTGCGATGGCAAATAAAGCTAATTGGTATATCATAATACCCTTAAAAACATCCACAATTAGTGTAAAGACTATACCCAATGCCAGAGGAAATATTACTAATTTGCTAAATGGCTTGTCCGGATAATCAGGATTGTTTCGTTTCTTTCTAATATATCCTATATTGAGTATAAAAAAAATAAGAAGGGTATTAATAAT
>DLUN01000149.1:828-1645 GCA_003444615.1 Syntrophomonas sp. | reverse complement strand
CCCATCCAATAGTAGGTATTTCCACGAGGGTCACGTCTTTCCTCGAACAAATTATCGTAATTGCGCACCCCTAGTTTGGTAATGCGCACCCCTTTAATGTTTTCTTCCGGAAGGGCAGGAACGTTAATGTTTATCAGGGTAGTCGGTTCAATACCCTCTTTCCTGGCTAATTGGACCATTTGTCGTGTAAAACGAGCAGCGAGGCTAAAATCCAGGTCGCCCCCTTCTGCGTTCAATGACACGGCAATGGAAGGACACCCCATAATCACACCTTCCGCTGCTGCTGACACCGTTCCCGAATATAATACATCGGTTCCCAGATTAGGTCCATGATTTATCCCTGACACTACTAAATCAATTTTTCCTTCTATCAGACGGGCTAAAGCCAGTTTCACACAATCAACCGGAGTTCCTCCAACAATCCAGGCTTGTTTTACGCCCGAAATACTAGTTGGCACTGCTTTAATGGGCTCAAAAACAGTGATTGAATGGCCGGTTCCACTTCTCTCTCGATCGGGAGCCGCCAGGTATAATTCGGCTATGGGGCCTAGTTCTCTTACTAAGCTTCGCAGACCGTTAGCCTGTATACCATCATCATTAGTTAATAGAATTCTCATTCCTGGAAAGTAACACCCCGCTCCAATAGTTTAATATGGTTTATAGGCCAGTAGGTTAAGAAGGCCTTTCCTTTAACCCGGTCTTTTGTCAACCAGGCATTCCAGTAATGACTGTCAAAACTATGGTTGCGGTTATCCCCTAAAACCAAGAGACTGTTTTCAGGAACTTCTACTGGCCCAAACTCGTATTCGATAGGTTC
>DLUN01000149.1:0-645 GCA_003444615.1 Syntrophomonas sp. | reverse complement strand
AACATGGAACCACTGGGGATTATCCTTCCTTCTATAACAAAGGTCCGTAAAACCATAGCTAAAATAAATGCTATAACAATTATGCTAAGTGTTTCCTTAATAAAATTCCCTAATTCCTTATTCATAGCCCACCCCGTTAAAATTTATAAACATTAATAGTCATTTCCTCTTTCTCATGGTCTTTAGTTAATCCAAACATTAGATGCCGGTCTTTTAATGTTTTGTTTAAGAAGTCCACAATATAGACCAGTTCGGGGTTAGCTGTAAATGTTTTGTAGGCAATTAACTCCAGCTTTCCCTGTTCATCAGACATCGGTGATTCTCCTTCCCAATTAATTGTATTGTAAGCAGTATGCGTTTACAAGTTAACCCATTTAATTGTATTCAGTTAAGGCAGTCCCAAATAAGGATGAATCTGTGGAAGAACGCGCACTTCGTGAAGAGTATTTAAAGCCCTGGTTTGGTAAGACAAAACTGTCTTCATATCCGTTGCCCGTTTGCCTGGACTCACAGTTACAGGCTGCAAAAATAAGGGGATAGCAGGATTTACAGAAGCAATTATATTAACGGCCTTATCCACTTCTTCATGTCTTGTTTCCGGGGTTATTACCACCTTTACGTAACACCTGTCTCTTATACACATCT
>DLUN01000097.1:2076-3406 GCA_003444615.1 Syntrophomonas sp. | reverse complement strand
ATGATCCGCAGGCGCATTAAGTCAGTTAACCTGAAGATGGAAAGTTATGTTATTGGCCGGGTCACCAAGACGGATGTAGTCTTGTGTTATGTGAGCGGCATAACCCCGCCCAATCTGGTAAATGAGGTTCGCTCCCGCTTAAGCGCTATTGATACAGATGCGGTATTGGATACTGAGTACCTGAATTCATTTATTGCCGATACTAAAAATACCATCTTTACACAGGTAGAAAATACTGAAAAACCAGACCGGGTGTGCGGCCAACTACTGGAAGGGCGGATGGCCATATTGGTAGATGGCTCCCCAACTGCCATGATCTTGCCCATATCTTTCCCGCAGTTTTGGATAGCTGCCGAAGATTATTATACGCCTTTTATTCCGGCATCCCTTTATCGAATTGGGCGTTTCACCGCCTTTCTGATGGCTTTGCTGCTGCCTTCACTATATGTAGCAGTTACTACCTACCACCAGGAGATGATCCCAACCGCCCTTTATCTTACTATCGCCGCCACTCGTCAGGGAGTACCCTTTCCCATATTTGTGGAAGCTTTTCTAATGGAAGCTACCTTCGAACTCCTGCGGGAGGCGGGACTGCGTCTGCCCCGGGCAGTGGGCCCTGCTGTCAGTATCGTGGGCGCGCTTATTATTGGCGATGCGGCTGTACAAGCCGGTCTGGTATCCACACCCATGGTGGTAATTGTGGCTTTTACAGGTATCGCTTCTTTCGTGGCTCCTAATTATAATGCTGCCATAATTATTCGCATTGCCCGTTTTGCTTTCTTAATTGCAGCTGCCGTTCTGGGATTTATGGGTATAATGATTGTCCTTATTCTCATGCTGATTAGAATGGCTTCTTTGTCTTCACTGGGTATGCCCTATCTATCTCCCCTGGCTCCCTTTAACTGGGCTCAGCTAAGTGACATTATTGTGCGGAGGCCGTGGTATTTGGCCAACCAGCGTCCCTATATGGAAGGCATGGAAAACCAGGTCCGTCAGGGAGCAAAGGGGGGACAGGAGTGAAGCAGGGGCTGTTTATTCGGGTTATTTTGGTCCCGCTTATCTTGTCTGCCTGTCTATGCGGATGCCAGGGGATAGAAGTGGAACGAACCGCTATTGCCGTGGGAGTAGCTGCTGATTGGGACGATGGAGATTATATTGTATCGGTGCAGTTGGCTAAAGTGGCCACCGCGGAGCAGGCCGCATCCCAGGAAGGTCCCCAATTTATCGTCCTCAATGAGCGTGGTCAAACCTTGACCGAAGCCGCCCGGCGTATGAACCTGACCCTGCCCCGTCTGCCCCGATGGTTTCATGCCAACACTCTGCTGTTAGG
>DLUN01000097.1:1530-1813 GCA_003444615.1 Syntrophomonas sp. | reverse complement strand
GGGCCAACTCTTTGCTGGTCATGACCCGGGGAGCTACTCCTCCGGAAGTATTCCAGATAGATACGCCTCTGGAGCCCTTTTCAGCGGTGGCTATCCGTTATATTCTTGAAAACCAGAAGGATCAGGTGGGTATTTATAAACCGGTTACCCTGGCAGAGTTTCTTTATAATGTGGCTACTCCAGGAATCGATCCAGTTATACCCCAGGTCAGGATTGTTTCGGATAACGGCAAAAAGCTCCTGACCATTGAGGGTACTGCTGTCTTTCGTGGTACAGAATGGGC
>DLUN01000097.1:0-1232 GCA_003444615.1 Syntrophomonas sp. | reverse complement strand
CCCGCTCCCGGTGATGAAACCCGTGATGTCACCATCGAAATAATTTCTTCCCAGGCCACCGTGAAACCCGTATGGAAAGAGGGAGAACTGCGCATGATGGTACAAATAACTGCTGAGGGCAATTTTTACGATCAGACTTCCTCCAAACCCCTGCTGAATTTGGAGACCTTCCGCCTCCTGGAGAAACTGAGCGCGGGTCAGATAGAGGATGAGATGAAACAAGCGATCAGCAAAGCTCAGCACTATCAGGCCGATATTTTTGGCTGGGGCAGACTGCTGGAAAGAGAATATCCCCCTATCTGGTCCCAGGTAGAACAAGACTGGCCCCAAATCTTCTCGGGCCTACAGGCGGATATACAAGTTAACTTTGAACTGCGCCGCACCTACTTAACTGATGAATCTTTCGTTATAAGATAAGGAGTTTATTGCCATGCTGCTGATCCTGCTCATTTTAGCTCTTACGGTGATTGTACTTTTAGAATTGCCTGGTTTGATAAAAAACCAGCTTTACCGGGAGATTTGGGTCTTTTCGTTTTTATTCCTTATCGGAACTTACCTGGCTTGCGCTCAGCTCTATCAGTGGCCTTTACCCAATCCTCTGGCAGAACTCTATCCGCTGTTGGAAGATTAAGGAGGGTAACCATGCAGCAGACTTGGGCGGTAATTCTAGTATTATTAATGCTGCTGTCCAGCGGCTGCGGCACTATGACTGACGTGGAGCGAACAGCAGTAGGGGCTGGTTTAGGAGTTGATCTGGATAATGAAAACAATGTTCTATTCTACGCCCAGTTTAATCGGCCGGTAAATGTTCAGGAAACCGGTGCTAATGAAGCCCAGAGCGAAGTTTTTACTGGCAGGGGCAAAACTCCCACTCAGGCCGCCCGCAATATAACCCTGGTGATGCCCCACTTACCCCTGTGGTCCCATGCGGATATCTTTGTGCTGGGAGAAAAGCTGGCTCGCACCGATCTTTATTATATGGCGGATTTTCTGTCCCGCAACCGCAATATCCGTAAAAACTCTTTTTTGGTTGTAGCCTATAAGGTCAGTCCTTATGATATTTTCCACGGTGAATGCCCTTTTGCTTTATGTTCTTCCCGGGGTATCATCAATATTCTGCGTGCCCAGGATAAAAACTTCGGTGTTTATCCTTTAGTAACTTCGTTGGAGTTTGTAACCAAGCTGCTTAGTTATGGTATAGACCCGGTTGCTCCCCAGGTGACCATAGTGAA
>DLUN01000105.1 GCA_003444615.1 Syntrophomonas sp. | reverse complement strand
TCCCTTCCCGATGCTCGCCGGCGTTCTCCATATCCCCAATCGGAGGTAAGCAGCAAGTTATTGCTAAGCAAGTCTACCTTAGGCGGACTGGAAGGATCGAACCCCCATTGTTGATTGGGCAGGCGGGGATTATAAAAAAAGTCAGCTACATGTTTACCGAAAATCAGAGCGTCTTTATCCCCGGTCTGTAGCAGACGGCCGCTTTCTACTTCATAGTCGAAAGTTTCCAGTAGTTCCGGCTTGATACCCACTATGGACATATCGGCTACCATCCGGCCCGCCACTACTCTCATATAAGTGCTTTTTTGGGGCATTACCCCGTCTACTCCGGGAATAGCTTCAAATTGCTGTATAGTTTGATCATCCAAACGTACCTCATCACTTCTGTAGTACGTGCTTCCTTCAATATAAGGGGCAAAAGGATATACCTCAATTATGTTAAGGCTGCCCATCTGGCTCAACTGATCGCGATAGGTTTTATCCATAGCCAGTCCCAGCGACATCATTATTACTATGGAACTGGTGCCTATGACTACTCCAGTAACCGTAAGAAAGGTACGGGCTTTGCGTCGCAGCATATTGACCAGACTCATATGTAAAAGGTCGCTTTTATTCATCCAATTCAACTTCTTTCATACGGCGACGGTGCCGTCGGCGCAGAAGTATAATAGTGACCACCGCGGCTAGCACCACCAAGGTACCTATGGCAATCATCCACTTCTTGACCGGACTCTGGCCAACTTCCTCCATGGGCATCTCCGGTCCGAAGGATGGTGGTTCTGGAGGGAGCATGACGTTCAAGGTAAAAGGTTTTTCCAGTTGATAGGTATTACCCATTTCGTCTTCATAAGACAGGATTACCTTACCCTGGTATTCCCCTTCCTGCGGCACCACCAAGGTAGCGTCATAATAGTCGTCCTGACCTGCTTCCAGAGTTCCGATAAACAGAGAACCATTTTGAACCTCGAAATCACCTTCCGTATTAATCATAAGGTTGCGAATAGTACTTCGTCCCGTATTGTATAAATCTAGAGTAATGTTAGTGGGGCTGCCCGGGTATACTTCGGTAGGGGTAATCACCTCCGAGGTTACCAGTTTGATTTCCTTGGTTACCGGCAAGCTTATAGCTTCCTGCTCTTCTAATTTATTGCCGTCCTCATCCTGGTAATTCAGGTTGGCCAGCAAGGTATATACTTTATGTTCCGCATTGGGCTGCACATGAAGCCATATGGTATGCTCAGCGGTTTCTTCGGGGGCAATTTTTGGAAAATAAAAGGAACTGGAGCTGCCTACCGGAGCAAAAACATCCCCTTCGGAAGCCAGGCTCACTTTGATATTGGCCACAGTTACATTTTCACTGGTATTGCTAAACACTAAAGTCAAAGGGAAGGTCTGGCCTGCCTGAACATAGTCTCCTCCCAGATAATAATCCTCCAGCAGAATGCGGGGAATTAAATCACCCTGCTCACCCTTACCTGCTACTGGCAAATATACCTTTTGCTCTTGAGTGTACTTACGGTGATATTGGTCCTTAAATTCGATAGCCAGATCCAGGGGATAGGTACCGCTGGCCATTTTCGAGCCTGCCTGCAGTCTAAACTCCACCGGGTGCAGTTCCCCTGCTTCCATAGCGGTAACAAACTGACTATCAGGCCAGTTGTCCAGGTTAATGCCATCAGTTGCAAAGCCGCTCAAGCGTAAGTTAATGGAGTTGATGGGGATATCACTATCATTTTTCAGGTTTAGTTTGACTACCTGACTGGAACCAGCCTTTAATTCATCCCCTTCGGTTTGTATGCCCAGCAGTTTGAGCTGAGGCTGGCGCACATTGCTGGTGATCTTTATGTATACGGTGGCGGATTCACTGCCACCCCCTCCGGAGGCGCTTTGATAAGTGACATTTATTGATAAAGGATAAATCCCCGGCTCAGTGTTAGCGGGAATACTGATAGGAATACTATAGACAGTATCCCCGGTAAAACTCGAAATGTACCGGTTAAAAGACATTTTATCTACTTGGAAGGGAATGGTCTTGGGATCACTGACATTTAGTGATATGCGCGTATTGTAGGCTCGTCCGCCCGCATTTTTTATGGGTATATTTAGTACGCTATCGCTACCGGCTTCAAATTCAGGCATCCATCTATCTGCAGCGATTACTATTACTGGTTCTGGTTCAGTGTATTCAGGGATAAAAACATCAATGGGCAAGTCATCGGAAGGCCCATCTGCTGCGGACAGTGGAACCGGAATCCACCAGCAGATTAAAAAAAACCAGATAAATACCCAGAAAACCCTTTTTCTCATTTCTCCACTCCCTATGAATTATTTTCGATACTTTCGATACAGCCATCCCGGATGTGAACAATTTTATTAGCGTAGGAAGCTACATCCTGATCATGGGTAACGATCAACATAGTTTGCTGATGCAAAGCGGCCAGTTCAACCATCAGATTCATTACTTCACGGGTAGTATTGGAATCCAAGTTGCCAGTGGGCTCATCAGCAAATATCAGTGGCGGTTTTCCCACAAAGGCCCGGGCAATTCCCACCCGCTGCTGCTGTCCACCGCTCATCTGAGTAGGACGGTGTCGCAGATGTGTGCTCAGCCCCACTGCTGATAACATTTGCGCGGCCTGCTTTTGCCGGGTGCGGCGATCCACTCCTTGAAAAGCCAGGGGCAGGCTTACATTTTCCAGGGCAGTTAAAGCAGGCAGAAGGTGATAGGATTGAAAAACAAAACCTAAATAGTGCTGGCGAAAATGAGCCAGCTGCCTTTCATCCATTTTGTGAATGGGTTTGCCCATTAAAAAAACTTCCCCCCGGGTAGGCTTTTCCAACCCTGCCAGAAGATTGAGCAAAGTA
>DLUN01000122.1:3569-7063 GCA_003444615.1 Syntrophomonas sp. | reverse complement strand
TGCTGCGCACCTCTACTAGCTTGATAGCTGAAGGTTTCGCTTCCACCTGCAGGCTGTTGAGGCTTCCGCCTGTTCCTGCCGCAGCTGGGTCAAAGGTACGGGGACGGATGGCGATAACTTTCTTGGCTTCAGTAATGGTCTGAGTAGCCACTGTAGCTCCTCCAAAAGCATTACGCTGGCATTCGATCTTATCGCCATTGACCTGCAGAGCAGCTACATCCGTCAGGCATCCAGCGTTGATGATCTGGGCTAACCGCCCGGCAATTTCTTTACCCCGGCGGTTGGATGATAACAGGACTGTGTCAGCCCCCAACTGTTCCACTGCCTGAGCTAGAGCTGAGGCAACTGCAGCCGTATCCGCTATAGTTATGGCATCATTTTCTATATTGAACACTTCGGCCCCTGCATCTACCAAGACCTGAGCAGCATCGTTGTCATTAATGGTTACTGCTTTTACAGCACCTGCTCCAATTTCTTTTGCGGCTGTAATAAGTTCCAGGGCCATATTGGCTTTATCACTGTATATTAAAATATTCGCCATTCCTATCACCTCCTGATTAAGCCTTCAGCAGCCAAGGATTGAATAAGCTCATCTACTGACTTCACAACCACTTTCTTGCGCTGGGAATCGGGAGCCAAATTACTTAAGGTCTCTACCGGACTATGGTCAGGCAGCTGAGCATCCAATTCGTCCAGTTCAACTACTTCTTTAGGCTTTTTACCCGCTTTTAGAATCTGGGTAACTGAAGGTATACGAGCTTCGTTGATATCCGCTAATACCGTTATTACCGCTGGCAGGTTAACCTCTACTACCTCATCGCAATCCTCTAATGAACGGGTAACTTTAGCCGTGGATCCATCCACTTCGATACTGACGGCATAGCCCACTTGGGGCAGACCAAGTATCTCGGCTACCCGTGAACCCACCTGCCCGGAGTAGTTATCGGCACTTCCCTCTCCAAACAGGATTAAGCCCACATCTTCTATCTTTTTCACAGCGGCAGCTAATACCATAGCCACCAAACTGCTTTCGGCTCCTTGCAGCTGGTCATCTACCACCAGGAAAGCCTCGTCTGCCCCAGCCGCCAGGGCTTCTTTAATAGTATCCTCGATGTTATCATCACCAGCGGAAAGAGCGATGACATTTCCACCCTGCGCTTCTTTAATAGTAACCGCTGCTTCTAGAGCATTCTTATCTATATTGCCCAGGGTTAAAGGTACATCATCCAGTATTGGCTGGCGATTGCGGATTCTAATCTGCTGCAGGTCAGGAACCTGTTTCAGAGCCACTACAATATTCATCCGGCTAACCTCCTTAAGCTTAATTATTTTGATCAGTTGCTTATCCGAAACGGAACTGGACCCCAGCCCCTCCGGAAGGATAATTCCATTCTAAAACTTCTATACCGCAGGCCAGTCGGCAGGTCCCACATTCTAAACAGCCATCAATGGTAAATTCCACTTCACCGGCATCGTTCAGGGTATATAAACCGGCCGGGCAAACCAGAACAGCTTTTTTCAGACGCGGGTCCTTTTCCATACCCGGTTTAATCCGAATATGGGGTTCCGTGTCCGGCTTAAAAACATCCAAACCTAGTTTAGCTTTTAGCCCCATAACCTCGCTCATATTTTCCTCACCTTCCTAAGATCACCCAGCATGTCCCACAGTTCCCGAATAGTCAGGTGCTTTTTCAGAGTTGGATAAATTCTCTCTTTAGGCCCGGCACCCACTGCATAGAGTTCGCTCATCATAGTGGTAACCATTTCAGGATATACCGTAAAGAAGCGAGGATTATCCAGCGCAGCCGGCGCATCCTTGAAATTCTGAAAATCCTTCATTACAAAACTGTCTTTTAAGAGTAATTCATAAACAGCCAGTTGACTTGCATTGAATTGGCCTGTCTCCCGGGCTTTTAGTACTGCCTGAGCTGCTAAGTAACCTGAAGCCATAGCATATTCCATGCCCCGGACCGTTACGCCAATGTTCATGGACAAACCGGCGGCATCCCCTGCCACCAAAATGCCGTTGCCATACAGTTTGGTCAAAGCCTTCAGGCCGCCCTCAGGTATCACATGAGCACTGTATTCCACTGTCTGCCCACCGCGAATCAAACTGGCCACTTCCGGTCGTTGTTTAAAGTCATCCAATAGTGACGGGGCTTGCACCTGCTCACCTTCCGTCAAATCCTTGATACCAACCACAATTCCTAGGCTGAGGCTTTCTTTGTTAGTATAGAGAAAACCACCTCCGAATTTCCCCTTGGTGACTTCTCCCATGTATAACCGGGCAGCGCCTTCATTGCCATTTAGGCCAAAACGGTCCTCAATAACGGTAGGGTCCAGTTCGATAACCTCTTTAAATCCCACTGCAAAGTCCCGGGGATTACCTGGTTTACGCAGTCCCGCTTTTTCTGCTACCAGCGACATGACTCCGTCACAGGCTATAACTACATCGGCGTGGAGTTCCTCCCCTCCGGCTATAACTCCAACAACCTGGCCATTATCTATGATGACATCATCTACCCGGCTCTTAGTAACCAGCATGGCCCCTTTGCGCTCAGCCTGTTTGGCTAGCCAGCGATCAAATTTAGCCCTAAGAATACTGTAACTCTGGTAAGGTTCCTGACGAAGCTCTTCTCCGCAATAACTCATGGTGAGGGACCTTTCTTTAGCTACAATAGCCACCTCTTCACGGGCAATAAACCTTTCTAAAGGAGCCTTTTTCCATAGATCAGGGAACATATCCCGTATCGGGTTTAGGTAGAGACGGCCTCCCGTTACGTTTTTGGCACCGGCATAGTCACCTCGCTCCAGCACCAATACTTCCAGACCCTCCTGAGCCAGGGTATAGGCAGCAGCCAAGCCAGCCAGACCAGCTCCAACTATTATTGCGTCAAATTTTTCCACTTCCAATCGCACCTCACTTTTTCGAAAAAAGAACCCAGATATCCTCAGGTATTCTCAGGAAAGGTTTAGTCCGCCAAGGTGACACCAGCTACGATCATTCTCTGCATATCAGCTACCCCTTCAATTTGCGGTCCTATTATGGAATCCTTGTATATGCGGGCAACTTTGTAGTCATTCATAAGCCCGTAGGATCCATGGATATCCATAGAAATCCGGGCTGCTTCACACATAGTGTCGCAGACAAAAGTCTTGGTTAAAGCTGCTTCCCGGGCAAACTGGCGGGGATCCTTTACATTATTGGCCAGCATACCCAAGCGATAAGTTAACCAACGGGCTGCTTCGTATTTGATAGCCAGATCAGCTACCTTCAGTTGGATCGACTGAAACTTGGCAATGGGAGCATTACGATGCATCTTTTCCTTGGAGTAACGCAGCCCCTCTTCATAGGCTGCCAATATGCCGCCCAGGGCAGTAGAACTGACCCCTACTTTACCGAAGGAAATTCCCAACTGTAATATGGGATAACCCATACCAGGACCAGCTAGAACATTTTCGGCTGGTACCTTAACATCCTTCAGGTACACGTC
>DLUN01000122.1:3145-3495 GCA_003444615.1 Syntrophomonas sp. | reverse complement strand
AAGAGCTGACCACCGTGCATACCGATTTTATCCCAGGGCTCGGAAATAGAATACCCTTCACACCATTTTTCTACTAAAAACCCGGTAGGTTTATTTGTCTCGTTATCCACAGCAAAGACTACTATTACACCAGGCCAATTGGCATTGGATATAAAGCGTTTGGTTCCATTCAAAATATAATGGTCACCATCTTTAACAGCTGTGGTGGTTAGCTGTTTAGGGTCTGAACCAGTAGCCGGTTCAGTAAAAGCAAAAGAAGCTATTTCTTCTCCTTTGCAAGCTGGGGTCATAAACCGTTTTTTCTGTTCTTCAGTAGCAAATACCGATAGGGCACTTAAGGCCAAACAGTG
>DLUN01000122.1:921-2879 GCA_003444615.1 Syntrophomonas sp. | reverse complement strand
CCATCGTATCCCCCATCGGCTCCACCGTATTCCTCAGGATAGGGTATACCAAAAAGCTCCAACTCAGCCAGTCCTTTAATAATCTCCTCGGGAATTACATTTTCCCGATAAATTTTCTCAGCAACCGGTTCGATGTACTTCTCGGCAAACTCCTGTGCCATCTGTTGGATCATGAGCTGTTCTTTGCTCAAATTAAAATCCATAATTTGTCCCTCCCGTTTTTTTACCTGATAAAATAATTTTAACATTGAATATTATGTTATGGGAATATTCTTCGTTGCTTTTAATTTTCCTTCTTTTAGGGATAATTTTTTTATTAGAAATTTCTAACAATTTCGTCAATGGCTTGCATCTACAAACACAGGGGCTTAGGGGTAGTTTATAAAGGCAAACAAGAGGGACATCTCCCTCTTGTACATGTTTATTGGAACTATATCCTCTTCCTAACCTACCTGAGCAGGCTTACGGCTTCTCAGGGCTGTAATAGCTCTTTCCAGACCATCAACGGTCAATTCTTCCATAGGAAATATCTCGCTAATTTTGCGAATAGTCCAGGCTCCATCTGTCCAATCCCAGTATTCCTTAGGAATAGGATTCAGCCAAACCGAGTATTCAAAATGCTGGCGTAGTCGTCTTAGCCAATCCAAACCAGGCCGGTCATTATAAAGCCCCCATTCAATAACACCGCCCACCCGGGTTAATTCAGAAGGAGCCATACTGGCATCTCCAACAATGATAACCCGGTAATCCGGACTGTAAGTTTTTAATACGTACTCAGTCTCCGTATAGTCGCCCAAAGTACAGTGAGGATCATGGAACATCCAGTCATAAAGACAATTGTGGAAATAAAATGTCTTTAAGTCCTTAAAATGATTGGAATTATTCACCGCAGTAAACAGCTGGTTGCACAGGCGGGTGTAAGTTACCATAGATCCACCCGAATCCATTAGCAAAAGAACTTTGATGGAATTCTGCCGGGGGCGGTCCCAAACCAGCTCCAGCCGACCGGCATTGTTACAGGTTTTATCAACAGTAGCATCTAAATCGAGTTCCGTGCATTCCCCTTCCAACCGGCTGGTAAACTGGCGCAATTTACGCAAGGCTACCTGGAATTGACGTACTCCCAAAGTCTCATCGGTACGGAATTCCTGGAAACGACGCATACCAGCTACTTTGACAGCTGACAAATTGCGAGATTCTCCACCGATACGTATTCCCCCCGGATGATATCCCGAATGGCCAAAAGGCGAGGTACCTCCAGTACCAACCCAGCGGTTGCCGCCATGATGCTCTTCAGTCTGCTCAGCCAGTCTTTCTTCCAGCATGCGCTTCAATTCGTCCAGGTCCAGCTGTTGATGCTGGCGGCGCATTTCATCGGTGATGTGGATGGGGGGCAACTCTTTATCCAACCACTCCCATATTTTCTCTGGTAACCCTTCTGGGGTTTCGATATCCTTAAAAAAAGAGGCAAAAGCTATGTCAAAACGATCATAATGGGCTTCAGTTTTGACTAAGAGAGCCCGGCACAAATAATAAAAGCCAGTCAGGCTCGACCCGGCCATACCTGCTTCCAGAGCTTCCAGTAATGACTGCCATTCATTCATAGAGACCGGTAGTCCAAAGTTTTTTAAGGTGTAGAAAAAGTTAGTAAACATTTATATCCTTCCTTAATTTTAATAACGATAGCGGTTAAGGGAGGTATATGAGGCTTGGGGACGACTGACTTGGGTCTTCCCATGCAGGTGGTTTAATAAGGTATCCAAATCCTCATTTTTCTTAAGTAAGACACCTAAGAAAGGCATCTCTTTTTTAATACGATTGGGACTAATGCCTCCCACCACCAAAGCCTGCAGCCAGTCAATCAGTTCACTAGTGCTAGGCTTTTTCTGGATGTGGGGAACATTGCGCAGGGCATAAAAGGTCTCCAAAGCCTGTTCTAAAATACGTTTTTCCAGATT
>DLUN01000122.1:419-688 GCA_003444615.1 Syntrophomonas sp. | reverse complement strand
TCTTTTTCCGCATTACTGGTAATAATTACAATGGGTCGATGACGGGCGGTGATGGTTTCCCGGGTCTCGGGAATATAGAAACTCATCTGATCTAATTCCCATAGTAAATCGTTGGGAAATTCCAGATCAGCCTTATCGATCTCATCAATGAGAAGTACTACCTGTTCCTCAGCCACGAACGCTTCTCCCAGCTTACCCAGCTTGATATACTGCTTGATATCAGATACATCATGGTCCTGAAACTGGCTGTCATAGAGCCTTTGTACCGT
>DLUN01000122.1:0-127 GCA_003444615.1 Syntrophomonas sp. | reverse complement strand
AACTCATCGGAAGCAATATAATCATGCGATCCCTTGTACTTTATGGATTTCTTGGCCATTATCCCCGTTCCTCCAAACACAAATATTTATATAATGGATATTCTCTCACAAATATTAGCATGGTTAA
>DLUN01000168.1:7083-9408 GCA_003444615.1 Syntrophomonas sp. | reverse complement strand
ACACAATTATATGGACTCAACTCCTGAGGACTGCTAAAAACAAGTGGGCTTCGCTGGTTTCACCGGTAATAGGATTGTGGATAGGAACCCTTCCGTCCTGCCAGTCTACAAAAATATTTTCTTCAGCTTTATGCTGCTGGCACATGACAACATCAAGATGCTTGGCCCACTGACGGTAATGGGTAACAGAACTGTGTGTATTGGAACCCATCGGGTTGGATTTCCTGGCGAACCGTATTTTGTGTACTGCGATGTGACAATTATTTGACACTATATCCGTTACTTTTGGACAATAACGCCGTCTTTTGCTGGACACTATAGGTTTGCAGTAACCGAGGGCCCCTTGGTGTTGGTTATGGTGCATGGCGCTACCAACCCACACCAAGAACTTTCACCCACTAAAACTGTACACATGCCGGATGCATAACGAGGAAAAAGAATACCAGGTACCCTTTTTGCGTAGGCTTTTACGTACAATGTACTGTCCTTTAGTTAGACTCATAATTCCTTTTAACTGGGTTAAAATATAGCAAAAACAGGGGTTAGTATGATGGTTATCAAACCGATAATTATCGTTTAACCAATTGTTTCAATTTCACCGGCCTCTAACGATAATTCGCTCGTATGCCAATCATTATAAATTCAGGGCGTTTTAATATAGGGCTTAGTTTCCACATCAACCCCCAAGGTTTTAAGCTTAGACAAATAGCTTGACTCAGCAGTAACACCCTTTGATAAATCATCATAGTCTCCCAGAGCATATATCTTAATCGTACCTTCATGGTTCCCTTCACATACTTCAGAAGGACTGCTTATTGTTTCAGTCTTACCCTCGGACTCAACCTGGATCTCTATTTGGGCAGCACCGATAGATAATAACTCATTATACAAGGCTTCAACATCTTCAGAGTGTATTACAAATCCGGACTCATTTTTAATAGGCAATGCGATTTCAATACCGTCTACTTTATCAGTTTTGCTCTTATTTCCAAACTTATCTTCAGGGCTACTTACGGTATTACTAGCGCAACCCGATAGTATTAAGATTGATGCTACCAGTAAGCCCAGCAGTATATATCGGTTTTTAATTTTTTTATTTCCATAATCCAACAAACAAACAAACCCCCTTCAATCGTGTCAAGACACTGTAGTTTTGGTAGAGTCTTACATCACTCTCAACGCTATGTTCATTCGATTATCAATGCTGCGTTTCTTTTCCAGTTATTAAAGACTGTTGTGAACTCTGGAAACCGGATGTCATCAAACAACCCTGTTGTGGATAGAAGTCAATTGCTCCTACAGCCGTTCCCATTCTGATACGGCATCTCTTAGTTCTTGATAGACGCCGTGGGGCTATGTACACTCCCCGATCACGTCCACCTTTCATGGCGATTGTTTCGGGTCTTTACGATCGTTTTTTGGTAGGGCAACTGTCATCCAGTTTTTTGCCTTGCTTGCAGCCTTGAATTAGGAACCCCTACTCCTTCTTGGAGGTATTCATTCTTGGTGAATGTGAGGTTCCTCATTCTTTTTTCCAAAGATTTTCCTATGACAAACCTACAATAACAATACACTAATACTCCTTTCTTTGCTTTAACTCAAAACTACATGGCATTAATATCGGTATCAGCTATCCCAGATCTCACAGCGAACAGACCATGGATTGCTGGCCGGAGCAGTTGGACTTAATGTGAGTTTTAATCTCCAGTTTCCAGTCGGAACCTGGGACCAGTTTAATGTTGTAAGTTTCCATTGCCCGGCGGTTCCAGAAATTGTGATAGGCATAGATTCAGCACCATTGTCTTTTACCAACTTTGCTGTTACCGTCCCATTAGTTGATGCATAATGGCCATATTCAACGCGAACTATGCCATTAGAAACATAAAAATAATCCGACCATGCTACACTAGTAAAACGGTCAGTGATGATATGACCCAGGCTAATATGCATGGGTTGTACTTCCATATCGGTAATGATTTCGTTTAGGTTTATTGGGCTTTCATATACCTTAGTGTTACTCTGTTCGCCATAAATAGCGCTCGTATCTACATCTACCGCAGCGCTCGTATCTACCGCAAGAACAGAAACATTAAAGCAAAACACCATTGCCAACGTTATCAAAAGTACCATAAGTTTTTTTGACATAGTCATATTCCTCCTTTATAATAGTCCCTTAACGGTTTTAGCATGGTTTTTATTGTCCTCATAATTCGCTTCATAGGTTTAGATTCCCAAGATATTTGAATGCTTTTTTCTACTGGGAGCCCTTATTTGTGTCATGACATATTCACCTCCTAGCCAATGTTGTGTCTGGCAATTATAACC
>DLUN01000168.1:2570-6922 GCA_003444615.1 Syntrophomonas sp. | reverse complement strand
TTATTATAATCCAATTATTAATATGAGGATTTTGCATATTCTCTAGCCTAGAAAACTTCGGGCTTTTTCAGGGTAAAAAAAGGACTTCACCCCCGTTTTTGTCGAATCTTTTAGGTGACTCATCCAAAAGAAACAAAAACAGAAAGGGTTGAAGTCACCTATGAGAATTCGACAAGGATACCTTTTTTCCTTCGAGGATGCTTTAAAATTTGAACCTCGTTCCCGGCTAAGGATAATTCTTGACGCCCTTGATCTTGATGATGTAATCGATAAGCTTTCTCACAAAACTAATGTTGGGCCTTCTGGTTATTCTGTCTATGCTAAACTATGTTCCTTAATTGCTATGCGGGTCTACAACATGAAGACATTTACCGAATTGGTGGAGAGGCTTACCGTAGATCCCCGCTTTAGATATGATTGTGGTTTTGATCCCTTTGGCAGGGTTCCCAGCATAGCTACCTTTAGTCGATTTTACAACCAGGTAGCCGCTTCTGGTATTCTGGATGACCTGTTTAGCAAGTTGGTACATACAGCCGAAGAGATGAACCTTTTGGATATCAGTGCAGTTGCCATCGATGCTACCAAGCTTAAGGCTTATGAAAAGGCTAAGCCTCGTAAAGACATTTCTAATGATGGCCAGTCGGCTAACTGGGGTAGCAAGCTTGATACCAACGGCAACCAGATTACCTGGTTTGGTTATAAGGTTCACATGGCTGTTGATGTTAAGTCAGAATTACCGTTAGCCATAGAGGTTACTTCTGCCAGTGTCAACGATGGTAAAATGGCTGAAAGTATTCTTAAGCATTGCCAGAAGAACTTAACAAGTAAACCCCAATATTACCTCATGGATGCCGGATATGATCACAAGGCCATCTATGAGTTGGTACGTAATGACTACCAGGCTCAAGCCATCATACCCTTAAACCATCGCCGGGGCAAGGAGCCCAAAGCCGGCTTTGACTTTGATGGAACCCCCATCTGTTCTGCCGGATACCGCATGGTATACTGGGGAGCTAGCAATGGCGTAAACAAGTTTCGTTGTCCTCATGTACTAGGCAAATGCGATTGCCCGTTTGGGTCTTCATGGTGTTCCAGCAGCAACTATGGTCTGGTGGTTAAAACCAGAGTAAAAGATGACCCTCGGTTATTCTGTACGCCGCATCGGGGCACCGCCAACTGGCAGAAGCTTTATAACAAAAGAACTGCCGTAGAAAGGTGCTTTTCCCGCTTAAAAGAACATCTAGGCCTCGAAAAAGGGCTGAATGTACGCGGATTCACTAAGGTTTTAAGCCATGTTTACCTGTGCGCCATAACTATGATAGCGTCGGTAATCGCGCTAAACATAACTCAAAAAAAGCTCAACGCAGCGTAAAAACCGAATAAAAAGCTACCGATTTATACGAAAGGGGGTAGACTGTCTTTTTTTAAGCCCTTAATGGCCTAGCAACATAATCATCAGCCGATAGCTTACTTAAATTGCCAATCAATGGATGTTTAACGATGTATTCACTGCACTGACTTCAAGAAAAACGGAGTTATGCAAAATCCTCAAATAAATCTATTTATTTCTTTAAAAGCGAATGGTAGTATTAATATTAGGTCAATATGCCTAGGTTAACAATTATTGGATATTGATTGACTTTTATCGTGAATTATATTTCCGAAAGAAGTTGAGGGCCATGATGTTTACTAAAGCAGAACGTGGATTCACTCTTGTGGAGATCTTAGTCTCATTAATAATTATTTTAATTATGGTTATGGCTACGGTACCCATGTACGAAGTCATTGCCAAAACAATGAATAGCAATAAATATCGCCAGGTTGCTACTGGTCTGGCAAACAGTATTCTTGAGGAAGTACGGACTTTACCCTACATAGTAAAAGATCCCGATACCGGTCAAGTAGTTACTGATCCCAACATACCGCAATTGGGTATCAAGGGCGGAAATCCGCCGGGGAGTTTGGATGCAGAACGTCAAATAGAAATAGATGGTATAACTTACAAAGTATACACCAGAGTTTACTGGGTAAAAGAAGGCGATAACCCCACAGCTTATAAAAAGGTAGAGATAAGGGTTGAGGCTCCCAATGCCTTTAACGGAAATGTTACCGTATCATCAGATTTTCATACTCTGGCAGCTGAAGAAGGAGAACCGCAAGTATTCGAGTCAGGACATATAGCAGTGCATATCCGCGATAAAGATGGCAATCTCCTTGAGTCACCAGATGTTTATGTCCGTATTGAATCTGATACTCTTTTACAAACCAACTATTCGGAAGATGGAGAAGTGACCTTTGGAGTTATTCCTGCCGGTAACTACACCGTATATGCTCAACTCCCCTCTGGCATGGTTACCCGTCCTGACCAGGTTGTCACTTCAGGGTGGATTGAGCAAGAGGTAACTGTTACTAATTGGAATACCGAACACGTTTATTTTGACATGGATTATCCCGGAAGGATAAGCATTGCTCTTGCAGATGCTAATAACTCGGTTGAAAAGCTGACAACCGTGAACGGCATATGTGAGCTTAGCTGGACCGATGGAGTGACTAGATTTACCTTACCGAGAATAACATTTTCAGAAGACGATTTTGAGGACGATGGTTATCTCCCCTCATCTATAATAGGTAAACTCTGGCCGGGAGGTAATTACTCGCTTAAACTTACCAATGTAATGGATCGTGAGACGTTACGCGCTTATGAATACGATATGTCTAAATCCGCTAGCGCTCCACCCAAAAAATCCAATGGTTCTGATTGGGATGGATCATTCAGCACTGCCAACTCTTCCCTGGATCTAACCGTGCAATTGGATTCCCTGTTAACCACCCATTTGATCGCTTCACCTGACTCTGTAGAAACCCAGTTAAATGAGGGCGGAATAATTCAAGTTACCCAATGGAAAGACCAAAGTGGATATAATTATAACGCGTTTCCTACAAATAATACTCCACCATCCTTTGTCGAGAATGTCCTCAATGGTCATCCGGTTATTCGTTTTTCTGGTGAGCAAAAGCAATATATACAGATAAATATTCCAACTGAGAATAAGCCTAAGGATAACTTTACCATTTTTGCTGTTGTAAAAACAGATGAGGAACACGAAATCGATCCTGAAAACACCAATAGTGTTGCAGGTGTAAACAACCAGAAGTATCTTTTCTGGCCAGATCATGGCGGATTCGAAAACGCTGGTCAAGGTATTTCCCTGGGAACCAATGGTATCTCCAATTACGAACACGGCGATAATTATATGCCTGCAAACGCAGTGTATAGTGGCAATGTCCAAGGATTTAACATCATCGCTGTAAATTATTATGATAAAACGCCATCTATCTTCTTGAATGGAAATATGGTTCGTGAAGGACAGCAGTCGCCAAGAGCTAGCGTGTCTTCACCTACTATTATCGGGGGCGGTCCATACGGTGACTTCACTGGTGATGTTGCTGAGATCCTCATATATGCTTGCTCATTGAATGAAGATAATATGTTACTGGTAAATAACTATTTACAAGCAAAATATGGGCTATGATTGGAGGGGGAATCAATGATTACAGCACCTCAATCCCAGAACCATAACACCGATAAGGGTTTCACCTTGGTGGAATTACTTCTGGTGCTTGCATTATTAGGTATGGTACTGGCTGGCATTTTCCAGTTTTTCTTCTTCACCAATCGAACCTATGCTGATACCGACAGCATGAGCCAAGTAATCCAGGAAACCAACCTGTTTATAAGTCAAATTGAAAGAGAAATCCGTTCTGCCTCCAAGCCTAATGATGCTACTAAGGCAGTCCGTGTACTCAATAACGGAGAACAGATTGACATCTATCTATACCATTCTTCAGATGACAAATATG
Source organism: Syntrophomonas sp. (assembly GCA_003444615.1). Lineage (GTDB taxonomy): Bacteria > Bacillota > Syntrophomonadia > Syntrophomonadales > Syntrophomonadaceae > DTU018. The sequence goes on along the minus strand of DLUN01000168.1, from coordinate 3,061 downwards.
AAAGGATTTCGTACCGTTTAAACCCTTCTAACAAAACTCAACTACAAAGAGGAAGCATCAGTGCTGCTGCAAGCCAGTCTGTCCCCGGAACGGGCAGCAATCCCCAGTATGGGGCTATACCAGAGGATGCCTGGAAGACTCTGGTGACCAATGTGGCTAACCATTCACAAAATGCAACTTTGTTTACTGATATTAGTGATGACCAATACCTGACCAGTGAACGGCGCCATATTAGTATAGATTTGAGAATCTTGGATCCCGATTCTAACCGGTCGGTGACTGTTCAAACATCAGCTATGAGCCGCAGCGGGCGTTCCAAAACGTCTCTAATCGCCGCCGGCGGGGCTGATGCCATCCCTGCATCCAATGTCATCGTACTCTATAACGGCAGTCCAATTACCAGTATCCAAACAGATTGGAGAGGTAAGACATTCTCAGTCATTGGCAAAATTGAACCCCTGGCTGCCACTAATAGAAGTATAAAATGGAGC
>DLUN01000168.1:1089-2332 GCA_003444615.1 Syntrophomonas sp. | reverse complement strand
GTCGCTACGAAGCCTCACAGCCCCGTGATGTAACCATCACCGTCAAAAGCGGTGATGATAAAGCTTCAACTACTTTCATAATTCGTCAGGGTGGCGATGGTTAACATCTGATGTTGAAAATACAGTTGGGAAGATGGAAGGAGGTAACAGAATGCAATTCCCGATTCTAAATAATCGCGGCATAGCCTTACCAATGGTGTTGGGTTTAATAGTAATTATCACATTGCTGGGCTTTACTGCTATGAGTTTGGCTGATAACCAAACCCTGATGGTAAACAGGTATCAACAGCAGGAAAAGGCTCTGCATTATGCCGAAGCTGGGGTATATAAATATTTGAACTTGCTTAACGCTGATCGAGATTTTTATAAGTCCCAGGAAAGCAATGAGCTGCAGAACATTGATGTTGCCTTTGAATCCGGCTTTTATCGTCTAACTGTAATACCTCCCACAACCAGTAATCCTGTAGTCACGATCAGATCAACCGGCTGGACTAAAAGCCATCCTGATATTAAAAGAACCGTGGAAGTAACTGTGAATAAAAAAGAATTTGTTCAGACTCTATATGGCAGCGGTCGAGAAATAAATGATAAAGGTAACGAAGTATGGTGGGCTCGAGGTGACGTAGTAGACGGTCCCCTGCATACCAACGGAAGCCTATACATTGACGGTACGGGAGGAGATGGTTCTACAGGCCCAGTATTTAATGGCCCCGTAACCTATGTTGAAGGATTAACTTTAAAGAAAGGTACTGAACAATTTAACGGTGGTCCACCTCAAAAAGTAGATCCTTTAATTTTCCCCCCAACCAATAGTTCTTTAAAAACACTGGCTAAAAAAGGGGGTTACTACTATGAAGGCCGAACCTGTATTCATATTAATGGAAATGAATTAGTTATCCGCAATAAGAATGATGCTGCTGAGCGCAGCAAGCCTTTACCTGCTAACGGTGTCATATATGTTGACGGGGGAACTGGCGGCAAATGGGACAACAATACAGGCAATGTATTTGTTTCAGGAACATTGGATGGACGCCTTACTATAGCTGCAGCCAACGATATATACATAACCGCCTGGGATCCCACTAATTGGGAAGAGCCCATTGGCAATGTACCTAGAGGTACTTATACTGGGGGATTATATTATAAAGACTTTAATGGTTCCAATATTGCTGATATTGACGATATGTTGGGCTTGATAGCTGGGGGCTATGTACGCATCCTTCATAATAATTGGCCTAGAGAT
>DLUN01000168.1:542-913 GCA_003444615.1 Syntrophomonas sp. | reverse complement strand
GGCTAAAGACACCATTACCCTGATTGGCTCCATAACTCAAAATAAAAGGGGCGCTGTAGGTACCTATAACGGCCAGAGAACTGTTACTGGTTATAACAAGAACTATTCCCATGATCCCCGTATGCTCTATGATATGCCTCCGCATTTCCTGGAGCCTGTCAATAGCGGCTGGGAAATTCGTAGCTGGCGTGAAGTTAATAGCTAAGGCTTCTCTAATTCCCCTGATGTTTATTGTGAGCCTGTCAGGAGCATTTCAGAGAGGAGCTTTTCTTCTATATTTATTAGATGACAAAACAAATGGGAGTGACTTACTTGACATTGGATAGTTTACTTGAAGAAGCGGTAATCCGGGGGGCATCAGATATTCATTT
>DLUN01000168.1:0-193 GCA_003444615.1 Syntrophomonas sp. | reverse complement strand
TAACGGAAAATCTACTACTCTGGCAGCTTTGATCGACATTATCAACCGGGAACGCTCCTGCCATATCGTTACCCTGGAAGATCCCATTGAATACATTCACCAGAGCAAAAACAGTCTGATTACCCAGAGAGAAATCGGCACCGACAGCAATGATTTTAACCAGGCATTACGGGCTTCCCTGCGCCAGGACCCG
>DLUN01000234.1 GCA_003444615.1 Syntrophomonas sp. | reverse complement strand
GTTTTGCTCCGTTCAATAGTGATATTACCCATCTTACTTCCACTCCTTCTGCGGGTAATCGCTTATCTTTTTAGTATAATAAACTGTTAAAGCATTTTCAACGTTGCCATAATGAACACTGTATACATTAGGGCATTAAATACTTCTCCTGCGAAACAATTGTCATCTGAAGAACAGGCCGCGATGAATGAAAACATTGCTGGTGAGCTTAAGCAGGAGTATTAGCCGGGCGAGTGACGTACGACGAGCCGTTGCAACACAGGGCGAAACTGAGGGCTGCGAAGGGTCGCTCGAAACAGGAGGTTTCGAGCAGCGAGGACTGAGTGCATGGATGCCGAATTGCGAGCGGTCCGCTTCGCACCGAAGTAAGCCCATGTGTTTCAGGCGAGGAGTCCTGGAACGAGCCGGCTAATACTCCTGCAAAGCCACTAGGACTACTTCACAGCCACACCAATAGAAAAAGGCCTCGACAGAGGCCTTTTTAGTTTGAGCTTTTTAGATGGCAAAAACATGTTTACCAATCTGCTTAATGATGGTCCGGCTCCATACCCACTTGTTCGTAGCTGTAACCGGATTCCAGTAATATATAGCTCCGCCAGTGGGGTCCCACCCCCGTAAGGCAGCTTGTACTGCCTGGTAGCTACTGTTATCTGGTTCCATATAAAACTGCCCATCACTGACGGCAGTGAATGCTCCCGATTCATAAATAACCTGTTTAACACTGTTGCCGAACTTGTCCGATTTCAACCGGTTCAGCACGACAGCTACTATAGCAACCTGTCCTTCAAAACATTCCCCTCGAGCTTCTCCGTATACTAGTCTGGCTAAATCATAGATGTCACTTTGCGACAACATAATCGACGAACTTCCCCGAGAGGAGTTTACTTGTACAGTAGGAACTGCAACGGATTCAGCATTGACATTATTAGTGGCCGGTGTACTAACTTGTTTAATAACCTGCTGGGCAGTTTCCTTACCGGTAATACCGTCTACCACCAACCCGTTATTTACCTGAAAACTTTTTACAGCCTGAAAAGTATTCCAGCCATATATACCGTCCGCTTGTCCTACCGGATATCCCAAGTATCCCAAATCCCTCTGGAGTTGCTCAACATCATATCCCTGATCTCCCATGCTCAGGGTACGATCTCCCAAAACCGCCAGAGCAGTTTGTGCGGGTATGGCAATCATAATAACTATCGTAATTATTATAGAAATAAATCGTTTTCTCAGAATATAGATAGTATCACTCCTTTCACTAACCGATTGTAATGGCTTTAACCACAGTAAAGCAAAGCTTCCCTTAAGACGCATTAGGCCATGTTTCCTCCCTCAATAGGCCTATTTTTATTCATTCCCCAATTACTTAGATATCATCATGCCCATCCCGCTGATACTGCCTGATACCAACTTGTTCCGGTGTATAAATATAGTAAGTAAACCAAAGATCCGGTCTGATAGGAAATAAAACCAAGAAAAAACCCACCTATTAGGTAATAACAAGGTGGGTAAATTAATGAAACTCTGGATTATTTATGTTTTATTCGAAAAACTCTACCTGGCCGGTTTCCTGACAGTACTTAGCCCCTAGAACCAGCAGGTTTCCTTTTTCAAGAAACTCCTGTACAACTGGGCTGGCCTGTACTTCAGTTACCATAGCCTTTATATTTATGTCCTCAACATGCTCATATACCGCAGAACCTGTGACACCACTAGTTCGCACTATCTCCACCGAAGGCCGGATCCTCTCGACTATAGCTCCAATGCTTCCCGGAGCTTCTCCTCCATCCACCGCAGCTTTTACTGCTCCGCAGTGGTTGTGACCCAAAACAACCAGCAAAGGAGCCCGCAGATGTTCCACCCCATATTCAACGCTCCCCATAGTAAGCGGACCTAATACATTGCCTGCTACCCGGATAACAAACAAGTCCCCTAGACCCTGATCAAATAACAGCTCCGGTGGTAGGCGCGAGTCAGAACACGAGACTATTACCGCAAAGGGCTTTTGCCCCTTTTCCACCAGGTGTTTTCGTTTTTCCACCCCCACATCTTGCTTTAAGGTTTGCCCAGTTAAGTAGCGTTGGTTGCCTTCTTTCAATAGGGTTAAAGCTTCCTGCGGTGAGCTGACCTCCTCAGGTCTTTCATAAACACTTAAAGCCGCTCCATCAGACATTCTTCTCTCTCCTTTCGACTACCCTCTTCACTTTCTGCATATATTTTTATTTCTAACCCAGGGATTGTTTATCCTGCAATATTAAAAGAGGAACCAAATGCAGGCCCTCATTCTCCACCAGACCCTACCAATGGCTCCTCTTAAAACTCATTTTCTTAAAGAAGCAGTTAAGCTTTTTCCGCTTTTAACAGGACAGGGCGATTGTTTTCTCGCTCCTGGTACTGTATTTCCAGTTGCTCCCCTTCCTCGAATCCCAGACTATCCCAGGTTTCAATTAATTCTTCGGTCAACTGAAAGCTTACCGGACTGTCCTCAATAAACATTTCCACTGAATTATTATCGATACGTCCACTATAGATGGCTGTATCCTTTATGGCTTCTGCCTCTGATTCAGGGTTAACCGTTTCCTCTTGTTGCGGCAGGTTATTGTTCTCCGACTGCTGATCAGCCGGGTCTGATCCTCCCGCACATCCTATCAGCATGGCTGCCATTAAACCCAGAATTAATAACAGCCCTACTCTTTTCATAAGTTTCATATACCCGACCTCCGTAAGCAAAATTATAACATATCTACTACTTATTACGCCCACCTGTGTTAAACCTTGCACCCTTTATTCGCTGCCAACCAGTAACATCCTTCCTGGCAAAAAACGTCCAGATAATAACACAATTGTGCGAATTTCTGAACACCTTAATCAGAATGCATTGCCCCATATGGCTTAATATAAATTTATCATCCCTTGTGTTCAAGAATCTACACATATTGTTGTCCCTAAAGATGTAAGGATAGCGTCTGGACAGTAATGTAACCCCGTGGTACATATCTTGCGTAAGTTTTAAGTTTGAATATTCGAAATAGTATGATTAAACAAAAGGTATGGAAATGGAGGTATTATGATGAGAACGTATATGGAGGAGTATCGCCGCAAACTAATCAGTGCGGAAGAAGCAGCCAAACTCGTACAATCCAATGATATTGTGGAGTACGGGATGTTTGCCACCAAACCCATCGACTTCGATCAAGCGCTGGGCAAAAGGGCTGGAGACGGGTTGCAGAATGTTTCCATTCGGGCTACTGGAACGGTGCTGCCGGTGCCGGAAGTACTCAAATGTGATCCCGAGCAAAAATCTTTTCAATATTTTAGCTGGTATTTCACTGCTTTAGACCGCAAAGCTGCTGACTTGGGCTTAGTATGCCACGCTCCCTTTAACTACCATGAAGCTACTATATTAGCTTATAACCCTGATTTTAAGCATTTATGGGCTGATGTATGGTGTGCTCAGGTTACACCGATGGATAGTTCAGGATGCTTTAATTTTGGTCTGGGCAATTCCCATAACCGGGGTATGGCTCTTAACAGTCGGGTAGCCATTGTGGAAGTCAACGAAAATATGCCCCGGTGTCTAGGCGGCAGTGATGAATACGTACATATCAGTGAAATCGACTATATTATAGAAGGAAGCAATCCTCCTGTTTTCACCACACCGCCAGCTGCTGAACCCAGCGAAGCGGAAAGGCGTATTGCCGAACAAATAGTTGCCGAGATAGTGGATGGAGCCTGTTTGCAGCTGGGTATAGGTGCCCTTCCTAACCTGATCGGCAATATGATTGCTGAATCTGATCTTAAAGATCTGGGTATACAGAGCGAAATGTTCTGTGATGCTTTTGTAAA
>DLUN01000127.1 GCA_003444615.1 Syntrophomonas sp. | reverse complement strand
TTCCTGAGTTTGGGGTCAGTTACCCTATTACCTGATAGGTATTTCTGCTTTTCTTTGTTATATCGAGATGCCCAACAACTCCTGAGCATTCCGGTAGAACAGCATTTCTTCCAGCTTGGCATCTCCCCGGCAGGCTACTTTAATAATTTTAATATGGGGAACGCGGTTGCCGTATGGCCAATCCGAAGCATATAAAACCTTTTCGGCCCCGAATACTTTCACCAGTTTGCGCACATCTTCCGGAGACTGAAATGAAGTATCTACCCATACATTAGGTAATTTTCCTAAACGCCGGCACACTTCGTTTATCCAGAAAAGCCCGGCATGACCGATTATAAATTTTATATCCGGAAAATTGCGGACTACTTCCTCAACATAACGAACCTGACCGAATTCCGGGGTATTGTTCTTTTTTTCTTTACCTAAGTAGTAGATAGATTGCCCCACATGTACCAATACCGGTTTTTTATGAATACGGAAGGCTTGCAAAGCATTGATGGTTCGTTGGTCATCCAGAGAAGTATTCTGGATGATGGGATGCAGCTTCAACCCCAGGGCTCCACGGGCAACGTCCTGGTTTAGCTGAGCCTCCACATCATAGCTGCGTGTAAGATCAATGCTGGTAAATGGCAATATGCGTTCTTCCTGTTCTTTCGCCTCAGCCAGATCATCGAAGGTGAGATAAGGAGCAATAGGAAGGCAAACGGCATAATCTACCTGGGCTTCTTCCAGGGAGGTACGGAAATTCTCCAGCGTGGCGGTAAAATTACGGGCCCTCTGGGCTTTGGTTGTCCAGTATTTAGTGACTTCGTAAGCCAACCTGCCAATACCGAAGCCGCGATTCAACTGGGCTTCATTAGTAGTCTGGGGATCCCAGCCTTTCGCCTTGGTGACCCCGGTCCGGTAAATCAGATCCCGCCCGTTAGGATACAGGATGTCCCCCAGATGTCCAAACTCTGTCCAGAGTATAGGGGATTATGCCTTTGAAAACTGCATCTCTCTGGCCTCCATTGCCATACCGGACTCGGCTGGGTATACAATAAGATACCTGGACTAGTAAAATTCTATCACCAATCTTTATAATGGCAGCAATCAGCTTATTGGGGAATCTGCTTTTGCAACCAACTCCCTGGACTCAAAAACTGCCGAGGCCTATTCTGCCAATAGTAACTTTATCAAGGCAGCCATTGAGACCGGAACCGTATCCGGGAAAATTATGGCAGGTAATTTATTACATGTGTAGGGCGATGTGGGCATCGCCCCCTACCTCATATTTACAGCTTGTGGAAGATTGGCTTCATCCGGTCATAGGTGGCGTAGTATTTTACCCCGGCTCGCCGGGCTATTTCCACTGCGTCATCGAAACGATAACCGATATATTTGGGTGAATGGGCATCTGAGCCGAAGGTGACGAACTCACCGCCCAATTGCACATAGCGGCGCAGCCAGTCCTCTCCTGGCGGCTTAAGTTGGCCCAGTTTGCGATAAGTGGAAGTGTTCACTTCAATACACTTGCCCAGGGGGATGATATACCGGAACAAGGTGTCAATTTCATCGGGAGCATAGCGGTAAAACAGCCGGGAATCCGATTCTGTGTGGGCTCCCTTGGCGGGGAAGTCGATATGTCCCACACAACTGTAAAGGTCCGGATCCAACTGTTTGATGCCGTTTGAAATGGCACTGATATAATCCCTGAAGGCCTGGGGCAGGGTTTTCCCTTCATAGAAAGCAGGGTCAAAGGGGTCAATATTATCTACTGAATGGGCACTAGCCAGCACAAAATCACAGGGCATGGAGCGCAATTCATCTTCTAGTTCAGGAAAATGCTCAGCTGCCAGCGCAATGCCCGCTTCAATTCCCAACTTTATTTTGACACGGGATGAGATTAATTGGGCGAATCGTTGTTTATAATCCTGTAGGTCAAGATGCCATTCTTCCCCTCGGTGAAAATAGATTTCTAAATGTTCGGTGAAACAGATCTCGTCCAAGCCCAATGCTTCGGCTTGTTTGATCTGCTCCAACGCATTGGTTGAACTATCAGCGGAAATCGAAGAATGTACATGATAATCACAACGCATTTTGGAATACCTCCTGGAACCATCCTTGCTGCTTATTATGCCATTTTATTTTATAAAGAAAGCATTCAAAAGAACATATTAATGCCTATCTAATCTAGTCACACGTAAAATAGTAAATTAATTCGTTCATAATTACCACCTGTGGTACAGGCCACGATAAATGGAAAACTGAAGTCTGTCATTGGCCGTTCCGGCACTCCTGAGCTGTCATTGTGAGGAGCGACAGCGACGAAGCAATCTATAGACTCAAACCGTAGATTTTTGTAGAGATCGCCACGTCGCTTGGCTCCTGGCGATGACACTGAGAAAACTATTTTCACCACATCAGGATCCGTTTTCACAGAATAACAAAAGAGAGCTAAACTACCGTATACTCACCAGCAGAAATGTTCACACTAAAGCTAAAAAAGGGCGATGCAAAATTAAAGTAGCTATCTTAGGAGCAGGTTTTGCCGGTTTGGCCTGTGCCCGGCATCTTGAACAGAATGGTATTTATCCAGACATTTT
>DLUN01000191.1:10489-10724 GCA_003444615.1 Syntrophomonas sp. | reverse complement strand
TTCATCGGCCATCACTATGTCTGACATTATGATATCCCTCCTAAAACTATGTTAATCTTGGTCTCAGTTTCCTTAGTTAATCTATACGAAACATCAGTCCTTTATACCGTGAAGACTACTAACCTCTATTCTTTTCCCATGGGAAGGATAGAATATCTGGGCTCCTCGCTTTATCAACATATCCCAGCTAGCCGCGATTTCTTCGGGGTTTTCTGCGAAGATGGGAAAATTGGTG
>DLUN01000191.1:1080-10211 GCA_003444615.1 Syntrophomonas sp. | reverse complement strand
TGCATTGGTTCCCGGCGGGATAACCACTTCTCCTGATTCTATTATCCGGGCTTCCCGGGGATGAGCCAGTACTGGACACCGGCACAAAGTCTTAATCTGGGCCAGGCTGCCTACATGGTCATAATGGGCATGGGTTATAATTATTAACTTAATGTCTTCTGGATTAAGGCCGAGTTTGCGTAAGCGCTTGGAGAACAATCTCACCATAGATTGACGTCCGGCATCCACCAGTATCCAGCCTTGAGCTGCTTCAATAAGGTAACAGTTGGTGTACGACAGAGGCATGGTTACTACTTTCATATCCCTCTCCCCAATTAACTAAAAAACTCAGTATACTCCTCTTCTTTAAACCTGAATATAACTGCATCGCCCTTCACTAAAACCGGTCTCACCATAAGGCGAGGATTATCCATCATTAGCTGTAGTGCTTGCTGATCATCCAACTGGTTAGCCTTTATCCCCAGCTTCTTAAAGGCTGGTCCTTTAGTATTAAGCAGCTGAGTCACAGGCAATTGGCTGCGGTTTGCCAAATCTATGTATTCTTGTTGGCTAAGGGGTTCTTTAAGCAATTCACGGTACTGATAGGAAACCCGATGCTCGTCCAGCCAGGACCTGGCCTTCTGGCAAGTTTTTCAGCTTCTTACACAATAAAAGATGATTTCCGGCTGCAGTCTATACACCTCCTTACCAGTTATTAATGAATTGGGATTGGTTACTTAATTTATAGCCGTTATGTATAGGAAATGCAAACCAAAATAAACCGCGAAAAATTTCTAGAAACTGTAACCAAATTCTGCAGGTATCATAACCTAGATATTGGGTATGATAATCGATGAACAGCTAATCCGGGATCCCTCCCGGTTGGCTTTCATATAAAGATGGGGAGAGCGTGCTCTTCCCATCTCTTATTGATGTCCACATACGCTATTTTCCCTGCCTAGGCAGGTTTTTCATGTTATAAGATAAGGTACTTGGCCTCCGCAATGATTACAGCAGTCGTTTTTAAGGCCTGATAATCTGGTTTGATAACCGCTGCGATCTACTAATAAGTTTCCACACTCCCTACAGAATGTGGGACTGCTTTCTCCAGGCAGGTTGCCAAGATAGACAAACTCTAAATACTGTTGGGCGATCTCTTTGGCTGTCCGCATGGTTTTCTCCGGAGTAGAAGACCGGTCAAAGCGGTAGGCAGGATGATAACGGGACAAATGCAAAGGGAGGGTTCTATCTATGGATGCCAACCAGGAGGCTAGGGATTCAATTTCCTGGGGAGAATCATTTTCGCCGGGGATAATCAGGGTGGTTACTTCCACATGAGTACTTTGGACGGCCTGTTGAATCCTTTCTTTCACGGCTGCTAAACTGCCTTTGCACAGCTTGCGGTAAAAGTCCTCCTGAAAAGCTTTTACATCGATATTCATAGCCCCTACATAGGGCAACAGGTCTGCTAAAGGCTCAGCTTCAATATGTCCATTGGTGACCAGTACTACCTGCTGGCCCTGGGCATGCAGCAACTGGGCGCAGTCCCAGACATATTCAAACCATATGGAAGGTTCATTATAGGTAAAAGCTACTCCTATGGAACCATCCAGCTGGCAGCGCCGGGCTACACTCAATAAATCTTCTGGTGACATCCACCGGGTTTCCGGTTTTTGATGGGCAATAGTATAATTCTGGCAAAACGGGCAGGCCAGATTACAGCCAAAAGTCCCTACGGATAGTATCAGGCTCCCCGGGTAGAAGTGATAGAGAGGCTTTTTTTCTATAGGATCAAGTGCTAGTGAAGTGAGCTGTCCATAGTTGAGAGTATACAGGTAGCCTGCCCGGTTGACACGCACCCGGCAAATACCCTTTTGGTCTGGTTTTATCAGGCATTTATGGGGACAAAGATAGCAGCGCACCCGCTGATTATCTTCGGTTTCATAATATAACGCTTCTTTTAGATCCAAGGAGAACTCTCCTTCCTGGGCCGCATTAAGTGTAGCGAATCACTTCAAAACGTTCTATCACATAATTTTCATCGGGTCTGATACCAGCCTTTTGGCAGGCAATGCGCAGTTGTTCTTCTACCGTATCCACTCCTTCTAAATCCGGCAGCAATAGTCCGCGGCGACCGCCTAAGCTGACAATTACTCCATATCTTTTCGGATCCAGCTGTTCCCGGGTGGCCGGTTCCGGTTTGCCTAAAATATCTACTGAATAAACCAAGTCGTCCAATTCATGAATTTCTACCGGTAAAAAGCGCGGGTCTTCACTGGCTGAACTAACAGCATTATTGGCAATCTCTTCGGCTAAATTGCCGTAGGCCGGACTTATGGTGCCGATACAACCTCTTAGCTGACCATGCTTTTTTAGAGAAACAAAAACTCCCGCTCTTTCCTTGCGCAAGTGTTCCAGCTCAACGGGCAATACGGGCCGGGGTTTTTTACGGACATGGTTTTCTATCACCATACGCGCCCATTTAACTGGTGGGCTTTCCTGTTGACGGAGCTTGTCCTGCTCCTGGCGCTGTTCAGCCTGTAAACGCTGCAACAAAGATTCCCTTGGCGCTCCCGGCTTAATTCCAGCGGTTAGATAACCAACTCCAAATGGCCCTTCGTAGCTGAAAATAGTAGCTTCATAGTTTACTTCGTCCAAAGCTCCCAGCATTATCACTATGGAGCGGTAACCGCATTCTCCGGCATTACTCAATAACGACTCCGGGAGGTTAAGAAGAGCTTGGGTATCGCCGGAACCAAGGAGTTCCCGGATGGTCTCATCGAAAACCGGCCCATCGGGATGATAGTGATAGGGACCATCGCTTTTGAGCCGGTGGGACATATCTCCGGAAGCTAGGATAGCCACCCGGCGTCCTACATTATCCGCAGCCGTTTTTAATAATGTGCCAAACTGGTACAGGTCTAATACAGGCAGATAAGCTATACTAATAGCAACCAGACTTACATCGGTTAAGCCAGCTTCCTGAAGATAATAAAGAGGCACCAGAATACCGTGATCCAGATTTGGATTCAGCCGGTGTTTCCGGGCAGTTCCATCATCAATAATAACAAAGGGTAAGTTAGCTTCAATTGATTGCTGGGCGATTTCTTGAAGCAGGGTCAGGTCATTAGCAGCACTCCAGGTCTGTCTGGCTCCAAAACCGCTCAGATCACCGGTAAGCTGGGGTTGTCCCAAACTGGACAAAGCATCAGCAAATACATTGCCATGGGGTGTCAAAAATATAATGGTCTCTGGTTTGGTTTCGGCCAATTCCTGGGCCATACGGCGCAGGCCGTCTACCGTTGCTTGCACCTCCTTGACTCGCTCTTGGCCTATTTCCGGTATGATCAGAGGTGGATGGGGGCTCAGGGCAGCATAAGTAATCATGGGGATTCCTCCTTTCTCACCAATTATGGGTACCCATAGCCAGTTCACTTTCCTGGCTCTGCGCCTTGGCTATTCCCGCATAAATGGCGTAGGCTACCTTGGCCTGGTAGTCTGGGTCCATCAATAGTTTACACTCCTCCGGATTGGAAATAAAACCTACTTCAACGATTACGGCTGGCATTTCAGTTTTTTGGGTGATATAAAAATTACCCGGCAGAGCCTTGCGTTTAGTATTCCCCAATATTCTGGTCAATTCCTCCTGGATGGCTACCGCCGCCCGCTTACCTGCTTCACTATCTTTCTCATAAAACACCTGGGCACCCCGCCAGCGGGGACTGGGATCAGCATTGACATGGATACTCACATAGAGTTTGGCTTTGGCTTGGTTAGCTTTCTCAGCACGGCGATTGAGATCCTGCCGTTTCCGTTCTCGCAAGCTGCCAGAAAAACTCTCATCTGACAAGTCCTTATCATCTTCTCTCACCATAACTACTAGTGAACCGGCCTCACTTAATTGTTTCTGCAGCAGTTTGCTTATAGCCAGGGTTATTTGGTCTTCGGTAATATTGTCCCGTTTGGCTCCCGGGTCAAAGCCGCCGTGTCCGGCATCAACAGCGATAACTTTGTTGGCCAGGCTGTAAGACATCACCTGAACCTGTTCCGGCTGGCTGATAACCACTGCCAGGCAGAGGGTAAAAAACAAACCCAGTGCTGCTCCAATTCTTCCCCACCGCCGGGGTATAAATACAGCCCTATCCAGTAGCAATCTATCGGTCTTAGAATAATTCTTCCCAGTCAGGAATAAAGGCCGGCCATTTCTAAGGGTCATCCAAGCCCCTCCTTGCTCGACAAAATGCTACTTCTTATATATGCACTTGAGCCGTTATTTATAAGAAAAAAGTAGGGGGGCGATGGGTTGCAGGCGAGGAGTCTTGGAGCGAGCCGGCTAACACTCCTGCAAAGCCGCGGTTAGCGTCGACATAGGGATTGGCGGGAAATAGGTCCAGGGCGTACAGTTATTCCAACTTGTCTATGTACACAAAAAACCTCCCCGGTATCCCGAGGAGGTTTGATTGGCGAACAAATTTAGCGTTTTGAATATTGCGGAGCCTTGCGAGCTGCGTGCAGACCGTACTTTTTACGTTCCTTCATGCGCGGATCGCGGGTTAAAAATCCAGCTTTGCGAAGATTTGGCTGCAATTCTGGATTAGCCTTGACCAAAGCCCGGGCAATACCTAAACGGACCGCACCAGCCTGGCCACTGGTACCACCGCCGTGTACGCGGCATATCACATTAAAACGGCCTCCCATGGCGGTGAGCTCAAGGGGCTGCTGAACAATCAGCCGGCTGGTTTTGTTCGGAAAATACTCTTCAAAGCTGCGATCGTTGATTATGATAGTTCCGTCACCAGGTACCAAACGTACTCTGGCTACAGCTTTTTTTCTTCTTCCGGTTCCCCAGTATTGTACCTTCGTCATTGCCATCCTCCTTACCCTTTAAGCTCTCTAACGACTGGTTTCTGGGCTTGATGCGGGTGCTCACTGCCCCGGTACACCTTTAGCTTTCTAAACATCTTAGCTCCCAGGCGATTGCGGGGAAGCATTCCTTTAACTGCAACTTCTATGGCCTTTTCAGGACGTTTTTGCAGCAGGGTTTTGTAGTCTACCTCTTTCAAGCCGCCCGGATATCCGGAATGATGGCGTAATTTCTTCTGCAGTAACTTGTTACCAGTAAGCTGAATTTTTTCAGCATTAATCACAATAACAAAATCACCAGTGTCCACATGAGGAGTATAGGTGGGTTTATGTTTGCCGCGCAAAATTGCTGCTACCTCTGAGCTGAGCCTGCCCAGGGTCTGTCCTTCGGCATCAATAATAAACCACTGGCGCTCAACTTCTGCTGGCTTTGCCATAAAGGTTTTCACACTGTTCCCTCCAGTATCAGGTTGGTTGTGCTCTGTATCCTCATCGTGAATTCTGCCAACGGGGCGGGAGGCAGACACACGTTTAGAGACTACCTTTTAATATTATCCAAAACAATCCCTGCTTGTCAACAAGTCTGCCCATTATTTCATATCTTCAGCAAAAGGCGGGTACTTGACCTCCACCAAGTACAGCCCTTGGGCAGGAGCAGTAGGACCAGATTGAGAACGGTCCCGGGCAGCCAGGATTCTATCTATATCCTGAGGCAACAAGCTGCCTCGTCCCACTTCCAGCAGGGTTCCTACAATAATACGTATCATATTATATAGAAAACCATCTGCACTGATCTCTAAAGTCAAAAACCTGTCTTGTTCCTTCAGGCGACAGGAGAAAACGGTTCTTTCATAACTCTTTACAGAAGAACCACTGGCACAAAAGGAACGAAAATCATGCCGTCCTTCAAAACGTCTAGCGGCTTCTTGCATGTGGTCAAAATTCAGTGGCTCAGAAAAACAATAGGCATAGTGACGATAAAAAGCTACCCCGGTCTCACCCCGGTAAATCTGGTAGCGATACATTTTACTGACGGCATCAAAACGGGGGTGAAAATCGGGCCTAGCCTCTTGGCTGGCTACTACTTTTATATCATCCGGCAGCACACTGTTTAAAGCATACTTCCATCTATCTGCAGGTATGGTGGAGGCGGTGTCGAAAGCGGCTACCTGACCTAGAGCGTGTACCCGGGCATCAGTCCGCCCAGCCAACATTAATGATACCTTTTCCCCGGTCAGTCTTTCTATACACTGCTGTAGTTCAGCTTGAACAGTGTGGCCGTTGGCTTGAATCTGTGAGCCATGATAATTGGTTCCATCATATTCGATTATCAATTTTATCCTGCGCATTCCTACACCTCAACATACCGGCCTACAATCAGGCGGCTAGCCCAGACCTGGCTGTCTTTCTAAACTTCTGATGGCTGTCTGCGCTTATGTTTAGCATTATATTACCTGCATTACCAAAATAAGGCAGGTAACCGCCACCAACAGCCCATCGCCTAAGTGCAAACTCTGCGGATACAAAGGGGTCCTGGCTGGTCCACTATTATAGCCCCTATTTTCCATGGCTTCGACTAAGTATTCTGCTCGCTCCAAGGCCAGTCTCAGAATAGGCACTAGTAGAGCAATCAGATAACGACCTTTTTGCCCAAGGGTTCCGGTGCGCCAATTAGCGCCGCGCACCAACTGAGCCCGGTACACCATTAGGGTTTCCTCCACCAATAAAGGTAAGAATCGCAGGCTCAGGGTCATAATCATTACCAATTCCTGTACAGGAAAACCCAACTTTCCCAAGGGGCTGAAAATTCTTTCCAACCCAGCGGTCAACTGAGCAGGGCGAGTAGTAAAGGTCAACCAGGCGGCTAGCAATATTATTCCGCTCAATTTGACCAAGAGCATGCTGCCTGAGATGAGGCCTTCTTGGGTTATATTAATAAAGGACAGCCTTAGAATAGTCTTCCCCGGGATCAATAGGATTTGTAAGAGAACGGTAATTAAAACCAGAATGAATAGTATCCGCCAATTAGCCAGGTAGCTACGGAAATTTATCCTACTCAATATTATTAATATTACGATTACCCCACTCACTACCAGGGTATTGGTCCAACCCGGAGCTATAAGCAGGCTGAGACTTAGTCCGGCAGTAGCGGCAATCTTGCTGCGGGCATCACAGCGGTGTAGAGGAGATTCCGCCGGGATATATTGCCCCATTTGCAGGGAAGTGTTAATGGCACCCTCCCTCCCCTTGCTTCCAATGGGCTATAATGGCGGCTGCTTCCTGGGCAGTGCGAGTAGAAGCCGGTAAGGCAGGGTTGGCCTGTCGCAGACGGTGCAATAGTTTAACATGCAGGGGAAGCTCTATCTCCTCCGTGTGGTCAATGCCGGCTATAGCTGTGCTCTGCTCAGGCTTTATGCTCCTTACCATCTTGCCCTGACTTAACTGAATAATTCGGGAACAGTAGGGATAAACAGGGCGAATCTCATGAGTAACCATAATTACGGTAATACCTTGATGGCGGTTAAGCTCAACTAAGTAACGGATTAACTGGCGGCGACCGCTATAATCCAGACCAACTAAGGGTTCATCCATTATCAAAACTCGCGGAGCCATAACCAGGATACTGGCCAAGGCTACCCGTCGTTTTTCTCCACTGCTCAGATCTTTTATGCGGCGATGCTGGTACAAAGCTGGTTCTAGTCCTACTGCTGTTAATGCTTTAGCTATATCTGACTGCAACTCTTCTCCTTTGGTTCCCCTATTGATAGGGCCAAAAGCTATTTCTTCGCCTACGGTCAGTTCAAACATCTGCTGTTCAGGATGCTGAAAAACCACTCCAAAATGAGGGTGAATACCTTGCCTGGGCAAAGGCTGTTGCTGGTAATACACTTGTCCCTGGTCTGGTTTAATTAATCCTGCCATTATTAACAATAGGGTAGTTTTTCCTGAGCCTTCTGCGCCGGCAATCACTAAAAATTCCTTTTCTTGAACTGACAGGTTGATATCCTGCAAAGCGCATTGGGCAAAGGGGGTGCCGGACTGATAATTATGACTTATGGAGCGCAACTCCATCAACACAGAGCTTCCACCACCTCGTCCAGTTTGTCGCCATACCAGTGGGAGGGCAGAAGACCGTTATTTTTTAATAGGGCCACCAGATGGAAAAGCTCAGGTTCTTCCAGATTAAACTTACTGGTCAGTTCCTGGTTTTCCACCAAATGGCGAAAAGGCATACTAGCTGCTATTTGTCCGTCCTGCATGACTATTACCCGATCGGCTCCCTGGACTTCCTCCAGGTTTTGGGTAATTACCATGATCCCTAATCTGGTTTCCCGGCGCAGCATTTCTAAAATCTTCATTATCTGGCGGCGTCCCTGGGGATCAAGCATGGAAGTTGCTTCATCCAGGATTATATACTGGGGTTGCATGGCTAATACACCGGCCAGGCAAACCCGCTGCTTTTGCCCTCCGGACAAAAGATAAGGAGGATATTGGGCATAATCCTCCATTGACACCATTTTGAGAGCGGCATCCACTCTTTTATTGATTTCTGCTTGGCTCAGACCCAGATTTTGCGGACCAAAAGCCACATCATCCACTACCAGGTTGGATACAAACTGGTGATCTGGTACTGGACCTACCAAGCCCACCCGGCTTCGCACCTGTAGGCGCTGTGATTTGTCACCGGTAGTCAGGCCATCAACGCTCACCCTGCCCTTATCTGGCAGCAAGCTGCCATTTATCAGCCGGGCTAAAGTGGATTTGCCTGAACCGTTGGCCCCTACAACTGCCACCATTTGCCCTTTTTCTATAGTTAAAGACAGGTTGTGAACGGCTGGCCTAGATACTTGTTTAGAAGTATAACTAAAGCTTACCTGGTCCAGCCGAATCATTGTCCTTAGTCAACCAATTCTACGATTGCCATGGGAGCACCGTCACCACGGCGGTATCCAGCTTTAATTACCCGGGTATATCCACCCTGACGATCAGTATATTTATCTGCCAGATTCGTAAATAATTTCTGCACCACATCTTCCCGGGTCAGGTAAGCTATGGCCTGACGCCGTGCATGCAGATCCCCTCTCTTGCCCAGGGTAATCATCTGGTCAGCAAGCCTTTTAATATCTTTAGCTCTAGTCTCCGTAGTAGTAATTCTGCCAGTTTCTAATAATGAGGTTACTGCATTGCGCAACATCGCTTTACGGTGATCGCTACGGAGTCCAAATCGGTGATAGCTCACTGCAGGAGTCCTCCTTCCTAATCTTCTGGAGTCTTGAATCCCAGACCCA
>DLUN01000191.1:0-843 GCA_003444615.1 Syntrophomonas sp. | reverse complement strand
ATGGACATTTCCAGAACTTTGTCCTTCTTTTCTTCTTCCTTTTCCACCAGGATTTCTACTTCAGCAAAGGTGTCATCTATTTCGGTGAACAGCTTTAAGTATTCAATCAATATCTGGGCGGAAAGGCTTATAGCCTCTTCCGGACTTATACTGCCGTTGGTCCATACTTCGAGAGTAAGGCTGTCGTAATCAGTCCGTTTTCCTACTCGGGCATTATCTACCGTGTAATTGACCCTGGTTACTGGAGTAAAAATGGAATCCACCGGTATTTGACCCACTACCTCATCGCTTTTAAAGGGCTGTTGATCGGCACTGACATATCCCCGTCCTCTTTCAACCGTTAATTCCATAACCAAGTTGGCACCTTGGTCCAGGGTAGCGATGTGCAAATCGGGAGTAAGGATCTCCACTTCTGCATCAGGCTCTATGTCACTGGCTTTAACCACTTTAGGTCCAGTTTGTTCCAGGTGCAATATTTTACGTTCATTTCCAGTGTAGTTGAGAACGAGATGCTTGATATTTAATATTATCTCGGTAGTATCCTCAACTACGTTGGGAATGGTAGAAAACTCATGTAGTACTCCATCTATTTTGATGGAAGACACTGCCGCTCCCGGAAGGGAGGATAACAAAACCCGACGCAGGGAGTTGCCCAGGGTGGTTCCATACCCTCTCTCCAGAGGTTCGATTACGAACTTGCCATAGTTTGTGCTGGCGTCCTTCTCTACACACTCAATACGCGGCTTTTCCATCTCTAGCATGCAAGAATCCCTCCTTCTTATTAGAGGTGTGCTTTATCTGGAGTACAGCTCGACAATTAGCTGCTCATTTACCGCGGTGTCG
>DLUN01000169.1:3429-8281 GCA_003444615.1 Syntrophomonas sp. | reverse complement strand
GCTGGGAAGCATAGATATACATTTCCTCATCCTGAACGTCATAGTATAACCAGGACAAACGCAACCACACCTTAGCCCCAGCGGAAGGATCCTGGGTACTCATCTGGAGATACTGTAGCATTAAGTAATAGCTGGCAAATACCTCGTCTATTTTACGGGGGTTACTAAACTGCAGCTTAACCTTATTAACTCTTTGGATTGATCCAGAAATTTCCTAGCAATCGGCATATATGGCCTAAACTATAGGAGGGGGAAATCGGATGAACAAGCAATTATGGGAAAAAGCGGTGGCTTTTCACGGTCACGAATGTCCCGGTCTGGCCATAGGTTTCAGAGCCTGCCAAGCAGCGGCAGAGAAAATGGGGATCGGCGTATCCGAAGATGAAGAGATCGTTTGCATCACGGAAAACGATGCCTGCGGGGTGGATGCTGTACAAGCCATCTTAAGCTGTACCATGGGCAAAGGGAATCTGCTGTATCACGGAACGGGTAAGCAGGCTTTTTCGTTCTTCGACCGCAAGAATAATAAGAAGCTGCGGGTGTGCCTCAAGCCTAAGAAGCACGACGAAATGGATCGTTCTCAGTGGCAGGAATACCTACTCAATGCCCCGGTGGATGAGATTTTTACTTTTTCTGAACCGAGGCTTGATCTACCGGAAAAAGCCCGGCTTTTTACCACAGTTATCTGCGAAGAATGCGGGGAAGGGGCCCCCGAGCATAAAATGAGGCTTAAGGAAGGCAAAGCCGTATGCATTGACTGTTTTAAGGATTACAGCCGAGGCTGGTGAGAGGGTAGGGGGTAACTGCACTAATGAAAAAACCAACAATATTAATCATATCGGTATTGGTCGTAGCTTTCGCGGCCGGCATATTAGCTGGCTGTGGAGGCACTGATGAAGCGGGGAGCACTCCCGGAAGCGCTGACTCCGGTACTAGAACTATAATCGATAGCCTGGGACGTGAGGTGGAGATACCGGCAACGGTGGAAAAAATCGTTCCCTTAGGGAATACCCCACGCATGATCACTTATTTGGGGCTGGCTGATAAAGTCGTGGGAATAGGCGGGATGAACAGGGATAGCATAACCCCGGTCACTGCCTATGCATATGCCAACCGAGACCGATGGGCCAATGTCCCCCAGGTTGGTACCGATGCAGCCGGCGCCACTGATTACTATCCGGAACAAATCATCAGCGTGCAGCCAGATGTGATTTTATGTACATACAACGCGGAGTTGGCCGATGAGATCCAAACCAAAACCGGGATACCGGTGGTGGCTGTACCCATGGGAACTTTATTTCAGGCGGATTATGAAGAAGCCCTTTGTATCTTGGGAGATGTATGCGGTGTGCCAGACCGGGCGGAGGAAGTGATCTCTTACATACACAATTGCCTTAATGATCTAGAAACTAGGACGGCAGGGGTTCCCGATGAGGATAAACCTACTGTTTTGGGTGCTGCTGCCACCTTCAAAGGTCCTCATGGCATAGAGGGAGTATACGTCAAATATGCTGTATTCGAAGCCATAGGCGCCAATGATGTTACCACCGGCATCTCTGACAAATCCGGTGGAGTGCTGATCGACAAAGAACAGATCATCGGTTGGGATCCCCAGTATATTTTCTTTGATAGCGGCGGCGTAGGTCTGGTCAAGGCCGACTACAAGAAAAACCCAGATTTCTACGGGCACCTCACCGCCGTTCAGGAAGGGAACCTTTATCAATACCCCAGTTCCACCTCCTATTATTCCAACGTGGAAATCCCTATTGTTAACAGTTATTACGCAGCCAGTTTGCTCTATCCGGAACAATTCCGGGATGTGACTTTTGAGGAAAAGGCTGCTGAAATTTTTGGGTTTTTCTTGGATGATGAGGATTATCTAAGTAAACTTGAAAGTGCCGGTGCAGGTTACGGTCAAGTAATTCTCGGGGACTGATCATGACGGATAAAAGTACGATTCCAATAGAATCCTATAGCGCTTTTATTAACCGCAAAAGGCTGGTCTTGGCTATTTCCGTGGCAGCAACTGCCGTGATAGGGCTTTTTGCAGTAAGTGCCGGTTCCCTGGAGATTCCCGCATCGGAGATAATTAAAACCTTGCTGGGAAAGGGCGATCCCCAGACCCAGACGATCATTATGAATATAAGGCTGCCGCGAGTTACCGCTGCTATCCTGGTAGGTGCGATTCTGGCAGTAGCTGGTGCGGTCATGCAGTGTGTACTGCAGAATCCTCTGGCCTCGGCCTCGACCCTGGGAGTATCTCAAGGTGCTGCCTTCGGTGCGGCCTTGGGGATCATCGTGTTTGGCGGTGGAGTAGTGAATTCTGACTCTGCTGCCACGGCAGTCACTATAAATAATCCTTACATTGTGACCTTGTGCGCTTTTTTATGTGCTTCGATATCAACGTTGGTGATTATTCTTTTATCCCAGTTTAAGAAAGACCTGGGGCCCGCTGGGCTCATATTAGCCGGGGTTGCTTTAGGCTCTTTGTTTGGTGGGGGCAGCACCTTGCTGCAATACTTTGCTGATGAAACCAAAATCAGTGCAGTGGTATTCTGGACTTTTGGAAACCTGAGCGCGGCAGATTGGCCCGAACTGTTGCTCTTGACGATAGTACTTTTCGCAGCCTTGATATATTTTCTGCTGAACCGCTGGAATTTTAATGCCATGGAAAGCGGAGCCGATACCGCCAAAAGTCTGGGTGTTAACACCCGGGCGGTTATGCTGATCAGTATGGGCATCAGCTCGTTGGTCTCGGCGGTGGCAGTTTCTTTTGTGGGCATCATCAGTTTTGTGGGATTGATAGCTCCCCACATAATGCGCCGGTTTGTGGGTAATGACTACCGCTTCCTTATACCCTGCTCGGCGATTGCGGGAGCATTGCTGCTCATTCTAGCTGATACCTTTGCCCGGCTGGTAATTGCGCCGGTCATACTGCCCATCGGAGCTATCACTTCATTTTTGGGTGCGCCGATGTTCCTCTACCTACTGTTTAGGGGGTTCAAGTACCATGGTTGAAGTTAGAGATATTACTTTTGCTTATAATCAAAATGGCAACAACATAATTGAAGATATCAGTTTTGACATAGAGAAGAACCAGTGTATAGCCATTTTGGGGAATAACGGAGCTGGTAAAAGCACCTTGCTAAAATGCATGGATCGCATTTGCCCTGCCCAAAAAGGCACCGTGTTCGTTGATGGCCAAAATGTATATACAATGAGGAAGAATATTATGGCGCAGAATATCGCCTATGTACCGCAAAATAACGAATCCATCAATATGACCGTGTTTGATACTATACTCCTGGGCCGCAAACCATACATAAAGTGGGATGCAACCTATGAGGATCGACACATCGCCTGGAGCATCATGAAGAAAATGCAGCTGGAGGATTTTGCCTTGCGCAATGTTTGGCAACTATCGGGCGGAGAATTACAAAAGGTGATGTTGGCCCGAGCCTTAGCCCAGGAACCGAAGCTTCTACTGCTGGATGAACCCACCAGTAATCTTGACCCCCGCAATCAGCATGAAGTTCTCCGGCAGGTTAAAGAAATCGCCCAGGAGCATGATATCTGCGTAGCCATAATCATTCACGACCTCAACCTGGCCATTCGTTACTGTGAGCGTTTTCTATTGCTCAAAGATGCCCAGGTCTTTGCCTACGGCGGCTTGGAAGTAATGACACCCGAAAACATAGAGGAAGTGTATAGGATACACGTTCACATTATCGAACACATGGGCATACCCGTGGTGGTTCCATTCCCAGATGAGAAGGTGAATGTGTCTGGGGAAAGGCAGACTGATATGACCTGAAGCCCTTCTATTAACAGATGTTATTGCGTAAACGTTCTTTATTATCAGCCCAAAAGTTGGGTATGAGTTAGTTAGCCTGAGGATGTGGAAGACCAAGCCGCCTCAGGAATTGGATCGCCACGTCACTGCGCTCCTCGCGATGACATTAGAGTAGGATCGCTTCACAGCAACAACTTACTTCTACTTAGCAATGAGACGGCCAATGACACTAGCGTAGAACCTCTCTACACAACAACCTCACAAAAAAAGTCTGCACTTTGGGAAGAGAGACCAATGACAATTCATACAGTCATTTGTGTTTTTTTCCCCGTTTCTTAAAATCCTCATCAATACGGGCTTTCCATCTGTCGCTGATTTGGCGGCTGGTGCGAAACTCGCTGACCGCACAGCCAACCGCTTCATAATTGAGCTGAGTGCCCTGACTGTCGGCATGGTAGTTGGCGGCCCGGTCGGCACTGATGCCAAAGGTAGCTGCCGTGGCGATGGCATCGATGTTAGCACCCAGGAAAATAAATTCCCAGCCATAGGTTTCTTTCTGCCTTTCTACCAGCTGTTTGACTTGAGCATAGCTGTATTCCCGGCTGGCGTTTTCCATGCCGTCGGTGATGATCACAAACAGCACTTTGTCAGCCCGGTGCTCGGGGCTGGTATGCTGCTGGGCATTGTGGATCTTATGAATGGTTTTGCCTATGGCATCTAACAGTGCGGTGGTGCCGCGGACAAAATACTCCTTCTCAGTGATGGGGCTTATGCCTTTGATATTTATGCGGTCATGCAGCAACTGGTATTCATCATCAAACAGCACCGTAGTAACAGTGGCTTCGCCAGGTTCTTGCTGTTGTTTTTTCAGCATGGCATTATAGCCGCCGATGGTGTCGCTTTCTAGACCGGACATGGAGCCGCTCCGGTCCAGGATAAATACTAATTCCGTTAAATCCGTTTTCATTCTGTCATCCTCCCTTTCCTTGGTTAATGGAAGGGTAACAAGTTTATGGGGGGCAGTGGTCGCTTGGAGAGCGACAATCAGGAGCCCAGGGT
>DLUN01000169.1:0-3197 GCA_003444615.1 Syntrophomonas sp. | reverse complement strand
CCTTCCTCGATGAAGTACTGGATGATCACATCGAATTTGCTGCTGGGGGACAGGGTGTAACCGGCTTTGCTGAGCAGATCCAGGGTCTCGTCCAGGTTCAGCTTAAGGGCAATAGCCAAGGCCAAGGCGGTGGCCTTACTGGGATGGTAGTCTTTATTGCTGCGGATTTTGGAGAACAGTTTGCGGTCTATATTGGCTCGTTTGTAGGTTTCCACATCGGTCAGGCCTTTTTCGTCAATAAGGCGCAGCAGCATTTCTGAGAAAGTTTCGTCCAACTGGCCCAATACGTCTTCCAAAGACCTGCTGGGACTGTACAGCACCTCGTCCTGTCTTATAACTGCACGGCCTGCAACATATTCTATACCCCTATGCCGCTCCTTTAGCAGGCGTTCATCAACGTAATGATCATCAATGTATTCGGTAATGGCGGTAAAGAGTTTTTCGCTTAAAGTGACCGCGTTTTTATCGAATAGAACCAGGTAAACATTTGCTTCGTTGTTTAGCAAAAATTCACTGATAGCGGAAATGGCTACATGCAAGGCCTGGTCTTTGGGATAACCAAAAATTCCTGATGAGATTAGGGGAAAGGCTATGGATTCACATTTATGCTTTAACGCCAGGTTTAGGGAATTAATATAGCAGTTATGTAAAAGCTGGGCCTCATTGGCATGCCCCCCCTGCCAGACGGGACCGACGGTGTGGATAATGTACTTGGCAGGGAGATTGTAGCCTTTGGAGATGACGGCTTCTCCCACCTTACACCCGCCGATACGATCACACTCAGCCTGTAGCTCTTTGGCTCCGGCGGCGGAAAAAATTGCCCCGCATACACCTCCCCCCCTTTTCAAGGCCGTATTGGCTGCATTGACAATGGCATCGACCTTCATTTTGGTGATATCGTTGCGGACTAATTGAAGTGGCATTAATCTCTCTCCCTTCTCCGCCAAATTGGTCTCTTTATTTATATAATAGCGTATCTGGTGGTCTTGTTTTTGCTAGATGTGATCAATAAAAAATAGTTGAAACTATACCGACTAGTCGGTATATTAATAGTATACTGAATAATTCCGAATCGAAATTTTAAGGAGGGAAGGAATCGGGTCGAATATAATCATCCATATCAATAGCGCATGCTGCTAACCCATCTTTGATCGCTTCCATCACAATGGTCTCAGCCGGCAGAGGTTTGACATCCCCCATGACAATCCCTGCTTGAAGTTGCATTAACATCGCTGCGGTCACTATTTTTTCCGTATCAGCAAAACCGATTATTTGCAAGGCAGTATTGTTTAGTTATGCAGGAGACTGGTGATAACATAACGCTATTTTTTATAGCTGAATGGATCACCAGCAGTAAGGGAGGCTAAATATGTCTAATGCAATAGCAAACTCATCTATAGACTGGGACCAGGAATTTGAGGCTTATCTGAAGGAAAACAAGACTCTTGCTTATATGATGCTAAAGAAGGCAGAGGAATTTGCTGACTTCGACGCCTTGAAGCATAAGGTAAAAGGCCAATGGGTTTCAATCAAATGGAAGGATTTTGGCGAGCAAGTTCGTGCGGTGGCCAAAGCACTTCTGGAAATGGACCTGCAGCCCGGCGAGATGGCGGGAATCTTCTCAGCCAACCGCGCAGAATGGGCTATTGCGGACCTTGGTATTCTGGCTATAAGGTCAGTATCAGTACCGATTTATGCCACCAATTCTGCCGAAGAAGCGGCTCATATTGTCAACGATGCCGGTATCAAAATACTATTTGTAGGCGAACAGGAGCAATATGACCGTGCCAAGAAAGTAATGGCTGACAGCGCTTGTCTCGAAAAGATTGTGGCTTTTGACCGTGACATTGTCATTTCAGGGGATGACAGCATGTACTTTGACGAACTGCTGGCCATAGGCCGTAAATCTGCCCAGGATGCTACTCTGCAGGAGCGGTTAAACGAAGTAAATCCCGATGACATTCTTACGCTGATTTACACATCGGGGACGACAGGAAAGCCTAAAGGCGCCATACATACCCACCGAAGCTTTATGAACGGGATTTTCCCGTCGAGTCGGCGGTTTCTCTATACTGGTCCCCAACATGTTTCACTGGCTATACTCCCCCTGAGTCATGTGTTTGAGCGGATGTGGTCTTATGGCTGCATGAGCATGGGCATATGTATCGCCTATTGTCCAGACCCCAAGCAGTTTGTCGAAGTTATGGCAGACATCAGGCCGCATTTTATGACCAGTGTACCCCGCATCTGGGAAAAGGTATACGGTACCATCCACGAAGGTCTGAAAACTGCTTCTCCGGCAAAAGCCAAGCTGTTTAACTGGGCTGAAAGAATTGCGTTAGAAGTTTACCGCAACAAAACTGCCGGGATAAAATCGGGAGCGCTTTTGCGGGCTCAACATGCACTGGCTGATGCACTTATCATGAAAAAGGTGCGCCAGACGCTGGGAGCTGAGAACTGCGACGTTTATCACGTAGGAGGCGCGGCCTTTGCCTCTGAGATCAACGAATTCTTTCTGGCCTTTGGCATTAACATTATTCAGGGATTTGGGCTAACTGAGTTTTTCCCGGTATGTGTTGGCTTTGACGACTATGGCAGACCGGGGGAATGTGGCCCTATGATTCCCATGGTGGAGGCCAGAGTTTCCGATGAAGGTGAAATTCAACTAAAAGGCGGAATGTGTATGCAGGGTTATTATAATAACCCGGAGGCAACCGCAGATTGTTTCACCGAAGATGGCTGGTTCAAAACCCAGGATATCGGAGAAATAAAGGTTATTAATAAAGACGGCACCGAGTTTACCTACATAAAGATTACTGATCGTATTAAAGACCTTATTATTACGGCGGGCGGTAAAAATATTTCACCCCAGCAGATAGAAACCCGGTTCGGCGAAGATCTGTTCATTGAGCAGTTTGTGGTTATCGGAGAAAAACGACCATACATAACAGCACTGATCGTGCCAAACTTTGTAATTCTGGAAGATTATTGTCAGCGCAACAACATACAATTCAGCTCTCATGAAGACCTAGTTGCCCATCCTGCTGTAATTAAACTCTATGACGATATAATTGCTAAGCACAATGAATCAATGGCCAGAGTAGAACAGATTAAAAAGTTTACTCTGCTGACCAACGAACTAACCCAGGAAGCTGGGGAGCTGACTCCTACCATGAAGCTGAAGCGCAAGCAGATTG
>DLUN01000119.1:9072-10054 GCA_003444615.1 Syntrophomonas sp. | reverse complement strand
CAAATCATGAGCAGCCCGTTCGGTGCGCTTATCAGCTCCAAAAAAGGGACTGCTAAAGTTAATTCCCGTAACAACTATTCCTTGATTTTGTATGAGTCGTACTGCTAACTGTGAATCGAGTCCGCCGGAAAAAAGACTTATTGCCTTCACTCCTGACCACGCTCCTTCAGGTATTCAACCTCACTGACCACGGGAAAGCCATTTTCTTTCAATAATGCCGCTGTAACACCATAACCTTCTCGTAGTTGGTGGGTAAAGGTGCCATCATATATTTTCCCTACACCACAAGACGGACTATTGCTTTTTAAAACCACCAGATCAACCTGGTATTCCTGGGCCAGTTCCAGTGCTCTTTTAGCACCCACTACAAAAAATTGGGTTAGGTCTTCACCATCACGAGTAATAACCTGAGCTCTTCCCTCTAGAACGTCCTGACCAGTTCCTTCGCATATTTCGGCGGCTTTTCGTGGAATAGGCAATCCGCCTAAAACTTCGGGACATACTGTAATGACTTCACCTCTTTCTAGCATAGCTGCAAAAAATGGGTGTTCGTTGTTACCACCGTCATATTTACAATTCAATCCGCATAAACAAGCACTTATCAGTATCATATTTTTAATCTCTCCATCTGCTGTAGTTTTAACCGCCTGCTAAACAGCCATCAGTTCGTGTTTTTTAATAATAGCAAAGAATGGACTGTTTTCATATTATAAGATACTAAACAGGAACGGTGGCGATATTAAACGTGTACTCTTTTCCAAAAATTAGTATCAAAGCAAACAGCAAGTTGGGCTTGAAACGAATTATTATAACGGGAAAACTGGTCCAGCAACTATCCCTGAAAAATAATGAGGAGATTATTCTAAGTTCAGGCCGGAGACGGAGTTCCTTTATCGTCAACACATTGAAAGAAAACCCTACCGGTGATGCAATTCTTATGCATCCGTTGAATATTCACCACCTGTGCTTACAACCTGACAGA
>DLUN01000119.1:7376-8814 GCA_003444615.1 Syntrophomonas sp. | reverse complement strand
TTAGGAGGTCCCGCCAAGCCATATGCGGGACAGACCGGCTTTATAAAGCAGCTCATCAGTAGAAGTCAAGAGATAGGGGAAATATGTTATGCCTTTAGTCCTCATGCTATCGACTGGCAGCGCCAAGTTGTCACCGGCTATACCCCCGGAAAAAAAGGCTGGATAAAACGAAGCTATCCCTTTCCCGATGTGGTCTATCCACGGGAAAGGAGTTATTCCTATTCTCAACTCATAATGCAAATCCGTAAACGTTTTAGCGCTTTAGGTGTTAAGTTCTTAAATCCGGTAATGGTAGGCAAATGGAATACTTACCAGATCCTTAAGAATCATCCACCACTAGCCGGTTACCTGCCTGATACAAAGTTGCTAACAGGTTTTGATTTAATTGAAACCATGACTAAGAAATATCAGGCTGCTTACTTAAAACCGGTTATAGGTTCCAAGGGGCAAAAAATAATTCGGGTAAGTCTTAATAAACCACGTCCCGGATACCAATACCAGTATCAAACCAACAAGAAGTCAATTCGAGGAACTGCTGAGAATCTGAGTAAACTGCGCAGATCTTTACGAGGAGTAATGGGTAAACGCGCATTCTTGATTCAGGAACCTATTAATTTGCTAACCCTTAATGGTCATATAGCTGATGTGCGAGTAATAGTGCAAAAAAATCATACGGGACGATGGTTAATCACTGGAATGGGGTGTCGAATGGGAGCGAAGGGTTCCATTACCAGTAATATTTCAGCAGGCGGACAGGGTTACAAACTAAGTACAGTTTTGGAAAGACATTTTCCTAAAAAGGAACAACAGGCTCAAATTGAACAGGATATTCGCTTTATAGCTCTGGAATCAGCCCAGGTTTTAGAAAAAAGTATAGGCACTGCTGGAGAAATGGGTATTGATTTAGGTATAGATATTCATGGCAAGGTTTGGTTTATTGAGGCAAATTTACGGCCAGCCCGCAGCTTATTCAGACTGATCGAGGAACCGGATATGCGTCAGCAGTCAATAATAAATCCCTTGCTATATAGCCGCTATCTGGCGGGATTCACAGGAAAGGAGTATGATAAGTGAAAGTAGCAGGCAAAATATTCCTATCCGATAATTTGATTAAACGCCTGGGAATTGAAGTACAGCCTTTGATACAGGTAAGAGTGGGGTGCCTGATTGTAACCGCTGAATTAGTTGTTATACCTGATGCCCGGGCTACGTATATGCTGTCTCCAAATTTGGCAAAAGCTCTATATATTCACAAAGGAAAACGATTACAGATTAAATATGATAAGCTGACTGGTATGCTGCACCTAGGTCCCACCATAGGCATTTTAGCTACCGGCTTGCCTAATCGCGGGGTGTACGAACCCACTAGTATACAGGCTGAATTGATCTATTTATCGCATATAAGCAAAAGCTTACCAGGTCAAACCTATATTTTTAC
>DLUN01000119.1:3860-7126 GCA_003444615.1 Syntrophomonas sp. | reverse complement strand
TATGATCGGGTTTCCACCCGTAAAGGGGAAGCCCGCGAACAGATTAAACATGCTAAGAATCTCTTAATGAAGCAACCCTATCTGAAATACTTTAATCCATCATTTCTCAAT
Source organism: Syntrophomonas sp. (assembly GCA_003444615.1). GTDB lineage: Bacteria > Bacillota > Syntrophomonadia > Syntrophomonadales > Syntrophomonadaceae > DTU018. Next base: position 7,015 of record DLUN01000119.1, on the reverse strand, counting down.
AAATGGAGAGTTCATGAAATGCTGATGACCAATCCGAGGCTGCATCCTCATCTTCCTGAAACCCGTCCTTTAACGACAGAAAACTTGGCAGCTATGCTTACCATGTATAAGACTGTTTACGTCAAGCCTAGCAATGGCAGTTTGGGGTTAGGCATCATTCGAGTCACTCGAGATAAAAAGGGTACCTTAAATTATGTAGTCCACCGCCGTAAACGTTTTCGAAGCAATGCTGATGATGCCAGCGAATTTATTAGTAAAACACGGTCTATAAGAGCTGAAAAACCTTATATTGTCCAACAAGGTATAGATATGGCTACTTATCATGGATCACCGTTCGACATACGCATTATATTTCAGAAGAACCACCAAGGGGAGTGGCAGATAGGCAAAAAGTTTGCCCGGGTAGCCCCTCGGGGTAGCTCGGTTGCCAACTTAAGCAGTGGTGGCAAAGCTTTGCCCAGTAAAATAATTATGAGAGCTATTTTTCGCAAAGCAGATTTGATTAGAGAAAAGAACCAAGAAATCCTAGAGGTTTGTCATCAGGTGGCCACTACCATTGAGAAAACCAGTCAAAAAATTTATGGAGAATTGGGATTGGACTTAGGGCTGGATAAAAAAGGTAATATATGGCTTATAGAAGTAAATTCAAAACCGAGAAAGACTACCGTAACTGAATTGTCTAAGATAGTGATGCGCAATGCTTTCAAAAGACCCCTTGAATACAGCATATATTTAGCAGGCTTTTGAGAGTATTAAGTTTACGCTAAGCGAAAATCTTTAATTTCGAAAGATAGGATATACTGAATAATAACTATTAGCCTCAAATATACAGGATTATTTAGGGTGGACAACGAATAGGCCCAATATATAGACAAAAAATATGTGTAAAAATACACCTTAGTTTTTAATTAGCAGGAGGACATAAAATGGCTAAAATTGTGAGAATTGGCGTTTTAACGGGCGGAGGCGATTGTCCGGGGCTAAATGCCGTTATTCGGGCTGTTACTAAGACAGCTATTAATGAATATGGTGTTAAAGTAGTGGGATTTCGAGATGGTTTTAAGGGTTTGGTGGAAAATGACTATATCCCCTTGGACTTAAGCAGCGTATCTGGGATAGCTCATACTGGAGGAACCATCTTAGGTACTACCAACCGGGACAACCCTTTTCATTTTCATACGGTAATTGATGGACAGGATCATTACAGCGATGAATCGGCTAGAGCTATTGCCAATATGGAAAGACTCGGCCTAGGAGGTTTGGTGGTCATAGGTGGTGATGGAAGCTTAAATATCGCATATCGTTTTGAACAATTAGGGGTTTCCATAGTGGGGGTACCTAAAACTATTGACAACGATCTTTCGGCTACTGATGTAACCTTCGGCTTTCATACCGCTGTTAATACAGCTTCCGAAGCCCTTGACAGATTGCATACCACGGCCGAATCCCATCACCGGGTCATGATCTTAGAAGTAATGGGACGTTATGCCGGATGGATAGCCTTATACGCTGGTATTTCTGGAGGTGCCGATGTTATCCTGATTCCAGAGATACCATACAAAATTGAATCGGTAGTAGATAAAATTATGCAACGCCATAAACAGGATAAAAAGTTTAGTATCATTGTAGTAGCAGAGGGCGCTACACCCAAAGGTGGCGAAATGGTTGTGCAAAAGTTAGTTGCGAACAGCCATGATCCAGTTCGGTTAGGTGGTATTGGCAACAAGCTAGCTGAACAAATAGAGGGATTAACTGGTATCGAAACCCGGGTTACAGTTCTAGGGCATCTGCAGCGGGGGGGGCCACCTATTCCCTATGATCGCATTCTAGCAACCAGGTATGGTGTAGCAGCGGCAGAAAACTTGATAGAAGGCCATTCCGGGAATATGGTTAGCCTTCAGGGCAATCGCATCACTACAGTTCCCCTCCAGGACGCCATAAGCGAATTGAGGAGGGTACCCATAGACAGTGATATGATAAGGACTGGTAGATCTGTAGGCATAAGTTTCGGAGATTAATGCCTGGTGTGAAAAGAGGTTTGGTACTGTGCAGATTAAGGATATTATGCGTACTGAATTTCATGCTTTCAATATCAATGACACTTTAGCATCAGCTTGTGAAAGCATGGATCGTCTTAAACTATATGGTGCCCCAGTAGTGGACAATCAAGGCATTATTCACGGTATATTTACCCGACCTCATCTGATACGAGCCTTAATTGAGAAAAGAGATCCCCTTACTTTGGTCCAGGAACTTATGCAACCGTCCATACTAACTTTGGAACCTGAAAATGACATTAGTGAAGCCATTAAAAGGTTTGTTGAGACCGGGTATCGCCATTACCCGGTTAAAGACGGTTCAGGGCGTTTGGTAGGTCTAGTGCTGTCTTCAGATTTAATGCAGGTAGGTGCTCAGGAACTGTATCGAATATTTGGAACCCACCGTTTCGACTACCTGGGTAATGCCATGATTGGCATTGATGCCAAGGGTTATATACGCTCAGTTAGCCAGAGCGCTCGCAAGCTGTTTGGGGACAAGGCATCAGAACTGGTTAACAAACACGTAATGGAAACCATCCCCTTGATGGAAAATTTGGCCAAAGAGATGGTTTTGGATGCTCAGAAGGCTAAGGAACTTACTCACCAGTTGAACATTGCCTTAAATAAAATCGAATACTACCGCAGCGAATTAAAAACGGTGCGCAGCAAGTATACCTTCAATGAAATAGTGGGCATGTCACCACAGATGAAAAAACTGAGACATCTGGCAGCCCAAGCGGCCAAAACAACTTCCACGGTATTGATTAGAGGCGAAAGCGGAACGGGCAAAGAACTTCTGGCTCAAGCTATACATAATGCCAGTTCGCGAAGTAATCAACCCTTTATTAAAGTAAACTGTGCGGCCATACCGGAAAGTTTGATGGAGTCAGAATTATTTGGTTACTGTGAAGGAGCCTTTACTGGTGCTCTGCGCGGCGGTAAACCTGGTAAATTTGAGCTGGCTAATGGCGGCACTATATTTTTAGATGAAATAGGAGATCTTCATCCCAGTATACAATCTAAACTGTTGCGAGTTTTACAAGAATTCGAATTTGAGAGGCTGGGAGGTACTAAAACCATTAATGTTGATGTAAGAGTAATAGCGGCTACCAATCG
>DLUN01000119.1:0-3616 GCA_003444615.1 Syntrophomonas sp. | reverse complement strand
CCTTAATGTGGTGGATCTTCATACTCCTCCCTTAAGAGAACGTCGAGAAGATATAGACTATCTTACAGACTATTTACTGGAGAAGATCACGGACCGTCTACATATCCCCCTGGTAGCAATCAGTAACGAAGCACGCCAATTGTTGCGGGAATACGATTTTCCAGGTAATGTTCGTGAGCTAGAAAATATTTTGGAGCGAGCCATCAATATTATTAATGAGAATACTGATACTATTCAGCCAGAACACTTGTCATTGTTGGGATTTAATACGGCACCGAGTGCCAATTCAGTAAATCATAACCTTATGAGTAGTTTACCTATGACTTTAGAGGAATCCGTGAGTTTAGCGGAGAAAAATGCTATATTGGAGGCATTGAAACATTCGGGAGGAAACCGGAAAAAAGCAGCCCAACTTCTAAATATTCATCGCTCTTTACTTTATAAAAAACTACGCAAGCACAATATTGGCTAGACAGGGAGGAAAGGTAATGAAAAAGGTTGCTGTTCTGGGGGCTGGCATTATGGGGGCCGGTATTGCCCAGGTAGCAGCTCAAGGTGGATACCAGGTACTTCTACGCGACCTTCAGGAGAATATTGTTAGAGATGGGCTGCTGACGGTGGAAAATAATTTAGCTAAGGCTATTCAGAAAAAAAGGCTAACTACCCAGCAGCGTGATGAGATTCTAAGCCGTATTCAAACTTGTACGGATCTAGCTGAAGTGCATGATGCTGATTTAGTCATTGAAGCGGTTGTGGAAAATATGGCAGTGAAAAAACAAATTTTTGCGGAGCTGGATCACTTGTGTCAACCTCACGCCTTATTAGCCACCAATACCTCATCATTATCCATAACTGAAATAGCATCAGCTACTAGAAGGCCGGACAAAGTATTGGGCATGCATTTTTTTAACCCAGTACCAGTTATGAAATTGGTGGAATTAATTCAAGGGTTGGAAACTAGTGCAGATACAGTTGAGTGTGCCCGTCAGTTTACCAAACAGATAGGTAAAGAAGCAGTTATAATTCAACGCGACAGTCCGGGATACATAGTCAACCGTATTTTAATTCCCTATATCAATGAGGCCATATTTATTCGCGGGGAGGGCATAGCCAGTTCGGAAGAAATCGATATGGCTATGAAACTAGGGGCTGGTATGCCAATGGGTCCGTTGGAATTGGCGGATATGATTGGACTTGATATAATCTATGCAGTTGTTTTAGCTTTTTATAGTGAATTTCGAGATCCTAAGTACCGTCCTCATCATTTGTTGTCCACCATGATTCGAGGAGGTTATCTGGGTAAAAAAAGTGGTCGCGGATTCTATAAATATGAAATAGAGAAACACGAGGAGGGGTAAGCAGTTGACTATTAAGGCAATGCCTTCTAAAGCTTTTTGGCTGGGGCTTGTTTTCGGAGGAATAATATTTGGTTTTGTATTCTGGGGTATTGACTACTCATTGGGACCTGAGGACGAAGCTCTGAAATTGGCCCTTATTCTACCAGCTTATTTTTTCGCGGGAATATTTGTATTTCTCTTGCTAGGTTCCTATGCTATCCAATACCAAATAAAAAATGATGTTTTACTGATAAAATGGGGTTTCCGTACCATAAGAATTCCCTTGGAAACAATTAATGAGATTATTCAAGTTACCGGCAAAAGCAATATGTTCTCCATTTTGGGAGTTAGTTGGCCAGGATATATGGTAGGCCTATACCAAGTAAAGGGTTTGGGACCAGTAAGAATGTATGCTACCCAACCGCAGCAGGGATTTGTTTACCTAAAGACCAGTAGAGGCTTTTTTGGCCTTACTCCTGTTAATGACAATTTAATAAATAAAATTGCGGAATGTACGGAAAAAGAGATAACCGTTGTTGACATGGATAGTATGCCCGAAGAAATTAAAGGCAAGAGCATGCAGGAGGATGGTTTTTACCGACTTTTGTTTGCGCTTAATATAGTCCTTTTATTGGTATTTGCGGCATATCTAGCCATATTTTTCCCCAATTCGGGGGCACCACCTTTTGTAGTATTATTATTAGTACTAGCCGTAGCCCTATTTTTCTTCAATATTAGTAATGCTGGGAGGCTGTTCCAGTTCAGTGAAATGGGCGGGTACATTCTCTTACTAATTGGTATCGCGGTAACTGGCATATTTTTAATACTGGCTCTATCAGAAATCAGTCTTTAGTGAATTCATGATACATGTAGGTGATTATTCGTGAATCAAAGGCTGAATAGAAATAATAACTTGGCCTTTTCAAGAATCGAAAAGGCCTTAATTATGTGTCTAAGTGTATTAGAGTTGACTAGAAAATTAAAAAATATGATAAACCAGGGAAGATGGAAAACAGTTTTATTCAAATCTCTGGTAATCTAGAGACCACAGGGATATAATATTGATCTGACATTTTAGGAGGGATTACAGCTCATGCAGCTTGGTATTATCGGTCTACCTATGGTAGGTAAAACTACTATTTTCGAATTGCTTACAGAAGGACGTCATAAAGGAGGAAGCGCTAGCAAAGCCAACTCAGCTATAGCCAGAATTCCCGATTATCGTATTGATTATTTATCTGAACTATATAAACCCAAGAAAACCACCTACGCTCAACTGGAAGTAGTAGATATTCCTGGTCTAGCACCCGGAAATGAGAAAGGAGCCTCAGTTTTTTTGGATGCAGTTAGACAGGCGGATGCGTTGCTGCATGTGGTTCGTGTTTTCGAAGATGATCTGGTGCCTATGGTGAGTGAAAAAATAGATCCCATAGAAGATATCGAACTGATTAGTTATGAACTTTTGCTTGCCGATTTAGATTTAATTGATAAACGGATTCAACGTATTAATTCAGGTAAACGTAAACCCCAGGCTGAAAAAGAACTGGGCCTTCTGGCGCGTTTGCGCGAAGCTCTTGAAAATCAGCAACCCATTACCACCGTTGAACTCAATGAGGAAGAACAAGCTATTATGAAAAGCTATCAGTTTCTGACCAACAAGCCTCTGCTGGTTTGCCTCAATCTTTCCGAAGCGGATTTAGTGTCAGGTCAATATCCTGGTCGTGAGCAAGTACAAGAATATTCACAGCGGTACGGTATACCAATAGTGGAGCTATCAGCCAGCATTGAACGCGATATTGCCGAGTTGGAAGAAGAGGAACGGGGTTTGTTTATGCAAGAAGCTGGTATAGATGAACCTGGCCTGGTCAAAGTTTCACGCAGTATGTATGAACGCCTTGGCCTCATCTCCTTTTTTACAGTGGGAGAAGATGAGGTCAAAGCCTGGACTATTGAAAAAGGTACTATAGCGCGAAAAGCAGCCGGTAAAATCCATTCTGATATTGAACGGGGTTTTATCAGAGCTGAGGTAGTAGAGTTTCAGGATCTAAAAGAAAAGGGCTCCATGGCGGCTGTAAAGGAACATGGACTGTTCAGACTAGAAGGTAAGGAATACATCATTAAAGACGGAGACATTGTGCATTTCCGCTTTAATATTTAGGTGGGGGATTTGTTGTGAAAGCTATTATTATCGGCGCAGGGAAAGTTGGGTTCAGTATTGCTCAGCTACTGTCTAGTGAAGAGCATGATGTGGTAGTAATAGAACAAGATGAGGAAAGAAG
>DLUN01000024.1:8870-9196 GCA_003444615.1 Syntrophomonas sp. | reverse complement strand
AGATGTGTATAAGAGACAGGGGGTGGGTTTATGACTAACAGCGCTTCCATGACTTGGTATCAAAAACATCTTTATAACGAAACGCAAAAAGTGATTGCCAGTACCCGCTGTAAAATCTGCCGGAAACCTATTGGCGAAAATGATTATTTGTCATTTGAAGAACGGTATTTTCATGCTCATTGCCTCAAGCGACCGACTCTAGAACAATACAGCACTGTTAAACGCCGCTAAACATAAAAACCATTTTGTGTTAATCGTTCTAAACACTGAACAAAACCTCTCCCTTTATGGGAGAGGTTTTCTCATTGTGCGCCCGGCATGGGCGC
>DLUN01000024.1:0-8592 GCA_003444615.1 Syntrophomonas sp. | reverse complement strand
TAGCCAAGGGCAAGGGTGTCCATCGCGAGGTGGAATCTGAAGGAAGCCGGAGGCAAACTTCTGGTCTGACGAACAGAAATCACATAGAAGGCATCGCAAGCTGGGTAAGGCTGCAAGACAAGCTGAAGCCCAAAACTATCCGGAAGCTTGCGGTGTAGATGTGGCAGATAGATGGAAGGAAAGACTGCGCTCTTACCCGGGGAGGTCTCACGGACGGGTGGAAACAGAGTAAGAAACCCGGTTGAAACAAGATTTATCGTGAGAAGTCAGCAGAGGCCATAGTACCAGAGTTTTCTAGAAACAAAGGGAAGGGCCGAACCAGAGGAGGTGCAGGTCAATGAAAGTCACTGAAAATGGCGACTTAAAACACAGCCAACTTCTATTTGAAGACTATCTGCAAATGGTATCTGCGGAACAGAGAGAGTATGCGCAAAGCGTGCGAGCCACCAAAGATGACTGAAACCGACAGCACCGACACAAGTAAGCAGAAGGAAGGATTGCTAGAGCAAATCTTGAACAGAGACAATCTGAACCGCGCCTACAAACAAGTTAAGAGAAACAAAGGCGTGGGTGGAATCGACGGAATGCAGGTAGATGAACTTCTACCCTACCTGAGAGAACACAAGAATGAACTCGTGCAATCCCTCCGGGACGGCAAATATCGTCCCCAGCCCGTACGCCGGGTAGAGATACCCAAAGAGAACGGGAAGACCAGAAAACTAGGAATACCCACCGTAGTAGATAGACTAATCCAGCAAGCTATCTGCCAAGTACTAAGCCCCATCTTCGAGAAGCAGTTTTCAAACAACAGCTTTGGATTCCGACCGAAAAGGAGCGCCCATGATGCGCTCAAAAGATGCCAGACCAATATTACAGATGGCTACAAATGGGTAGTCGATATGGATTTGGAAAAGTATTTTGATACGGTCAACCAGAGCAAGCTCATCCAGATACTGTCGGAAACGATAAAAGACGGACGAGTCATCTCCCTTATCCATAAATTTCTGCGAGCAGGAGTCATGGTAGGAGGGATGTTTGAAGACAGCCCTGAAGGAGTACCACAAGGTGGACCACTGAGTCCACTACTTGGAAACATTATGCTAAATGAATGCGACCATGAGTTGGAGAGACGTGGACACCGCTTCGTACGCTATGCGGATGACCTGCTGATATTCTGCAAGAGCAGAAAAGCAGCCACACGCACGCTAAACCACATACTCCCTTACATCGAAGGAAAATTATTTCTCAAGGTGAACCGGGAGAAGACCCAGATAGCGTACGTTAATGAGGTTAAATACCTAGGGTACGGGTTCTACATCCATAAGGGAGAAGGAAGGCTCAGGATACATCCCAAGAGCGTTCAGAAGTTCAAGGATAAAATCCGGGAAGTTACAGGACGCAGCAACGGGATGGGAACCTTGGCAAGGAAGACCCGACTAAACCAAACAATCCGGGGATGGATAAACTACTTCAAACTGGCAGATGCCAAGAAGTTGCTCCAGAGACTGGACGAATGGATTAGAAGCCGCATACGGATGGTGATATGGAAGCGATGGAAGAAAGTCCGTACACGCTTTGAGAACCTCAAACGCCTGGGAATCAAAGAAGAACAAGCATGGATGTGGGCAAATACAAGAAAAGGCTATTGGCGTACTGCCCATAGCCCCATCTTGTTGATTGCCTTATCCAATGAGCGGCTCAAACGTGCCGGATATCTTAGTTTGATGGAATGTTACTCTGCTAAACAAGTGTAAACTTTGGAACCGCCGTATACCGAACGGTACGTACGGTGGTGTGGGAGGTCGGCTACTCAACTAATGGGTAGCCTCCTACCCGATTTATTCACACCTAAGTAACAATCAAAAATATTTTAAGACTTTATGTAAATTATTTGGTACTGTATTCGTAGTATATGTAAAATCTCTACTAGGAAAGCATTAGGATTTTCGGAGGATTGTTGAATGGCCTTATCTATTTTTGTACCCATTGTTCTGTTAGTCTCAATTTTAATGATAACTGGAGTAATCGTGGCGGCAATTAAGACAAGTAAACCTGAAGGAGGGAATTCCGTGATAAAAAACGTCTATATTTACCTGGTCCTGTTTGCTACTCTGATGATGACTATAGGGGGAAGTGTAGCAGCCTTCATGGCTGTTGCTGACATTATTGCCCCAGCTCCTTACTACCAAACTTTTGAAGAATACAAGCGGTGGGGCATGGAGAGAACTGATCTTAAGGATACAGAAATAGCCCAACTTTCCGAAGAAGAATTGAAAATCAGATATGAAGCTATGGTAACAGCCGAAACGGAACGTCAGATTATCCGTGCCAAAAACAATCTTATAAAAAGTTTGGGATGGATAATAATACCATTGCCAATTTTTATTTATTATCAAAGAAGGCTGAAAGATAGGGAAGCTTGAGCTCTTTTATATTTAAGGCGTTGATTAAAAGGGGACAGGAGTCCCCTTTTTCGATGGACAGAATTGCACTGAGATTAGTAGCTATTGGTAGTTGCTGTTTTACTCACAGAACTGCTAAAATTTTTAAGGAATCGCTCTCGTTCAATAATTAAATTGCTGAGCCAGTTCATGTTAAGGCTGATTCATACTTTCACCAATTATATGGGACTTATATCGGAGTAATGAAATGAAATCGTTAAAAATATGGCTGCTATTTATGGCCTTTTGGTTTTTGTTCTGTACACCTAGTTGTTTATTAGCTAATGATGAGTTGGTCACCAATGGGAAATCCGTTATTTTAATGGATGCCAAATCGGGCAGGATATTATATGAAAACAACAGCACAGAACGGGTTCCACCGGCCAGCCTCACTAAGATAATGACCGGTTTGCTTATTTGTGAAAATGGCAACCTAAATAAAAAAGTAATCATAAGTGAATATGCCGCAGCTACACCTGAGAGTACTGCATATCTGGAGGCGGGTGAAGTGTTAACGCGCCTGGAATTGCTCTATGCTGCTATGCTTGTTTCGGCTAATGATGCCTGTGTGGCCCTGGCTGAGAGCATGGTGGACAGTGAAACAGACTTTGTGGAAATAATGAATAGGCGGGCTAATGAATTAGGAGCATACAACACTCATTTTGTTAACCCCCATGGACTTCACGATGAAAATCATTATAGTACGGCTTATGATTTAGCCATATTAACCAGAGTGGCATTAGCCAATCCGGTGTTTGCCGAAGTAGTTAGTACCCAAAGAAAAATTATACCCTGGGATAGCCGTCCGGATGAAGATCGTATTTTACTGAATAAAAATAGGTTGCTATATCGTTATGAAGATGCTGTCGGAGTAAAAACCGGATATACTCGTCAAGCAGGCAACTGTGTGGTAGGTGCCGCCCAAAGAGGTGATATGCTATTAATTGCTGTGTCACTGAATTCCTCTACGGTTTACGAAGATCTGGAAACTCTATTGGAGTTTGGCTTTGATAATTACCACATGGCACAGCTAGGTAAAACCCAGGACCTGTTGTGGGATATAATGATTGAAGATGGTGAATCCCCAACTGTTAGAGTTAGACCAGTTATGGACCTGCAAGTAGCGGTCACAGACGAGGAAGTTCCATATCTATCCTACAGTCTTTCAGTAAAACCTAAAAATTCAGCTCCAATTAGAATCGGTGACATACTGGGCACATGCAAAATATACCTGGAGGGCGAACAGGTAGGACAAATTGAGGTGATAGCTCAGGATGAGGTCTTAATAAAGCAGATGCAAGCACCTGCTTTATTAAGGCAACCATTACTAAACTTGTGTGTAACCCTTGGCATATTAGGGGTATTGATACTGTTGTTCAGTAAATACCCCCCATTACAAAACGGCTTAAAGCGGTTAATACTTTTGCTACTGAGAAAGAGAATACCCAGTCAATATAGAAGGCCTCGCTATTAAATCCTTTTATTATCCACTATCCACTCCAAAGAAGATGAACTCTTATTAGGGCTTATTTGATATTATTTACCGTTTAGACTCAGCAAGATGTTCAAGAAACTATCAGCTTCTTCCTCACTCATGTTTTTCAGGACAGCTTGATTAGCATCTATTATAGCCTGTGTCACTGGTTCCTGCAGCGCTTTTCCTGCCGGAGTCAGAACAACGCTTAAGGCTCTGCGATCAGATGGAGACGATTGACGCTTTATCAATCCTTTGTTTTCCATACGGTCTAACAGTCCTGTAATCGTAGAACTGTCCAAGTACATCCGTTCAGCGAGTTTTTTTACCGTGAGACCGTCTTCATCCCATAGGCATTTTAGTACACCATACTGCCCGGGAGTTATTCCGTAAGGAGCTAATCTAGCCTTGAAAAACTGGTGTACTATATTTTGGGCTTTTGTAAGGGCGAAATTGACACACTGCTCCAGTTCCATGATTTTGTTCTCCTTAATTAATCGATAAGCGGTAAACAAGACAATGATCCCGTTTACCGCTCGGGTTTATCTTAACAGATTGCTGGCGATATTCATTCTCTGTGCTTCGGAAGTTCCCTCATAGATTTCAGTTATTTTAGCATCTCTAAGGAGTCTTTCTACTTTTTGTCCTTTGCAGTATCCATACCCGCCAAAAATCTGCACAGCTTTAGCCGCATGTTTGAAGCACATCTCCGAGCAGAATAATTTGGCCATGGATGCCGCTTTACTAAAAGGCTGCCCTTGGTCTTTCAAATAGGCAGCATAATAATACAGGAATCTTCCAGCGTTGATATCCGTTTCCATGTCCGCTAGCATCCATTGAATAGCCTGGTTTTTAGATATCGGCCTGCCAAACTGAATTCTTTCTTTTGAATAGGCCAAGGATTCATCCAAAGCAGCCTGAGCGATACCCACAGCCTGGGCAGCTATGCCTATGCGACCATGATCAAGGCACGACATAGCAATTTTCAAGCCATCTCCTGGGTTGCCAATCAGGTTTTCTTTGGGTACCCGGCAGTTGTTAAAGAATACTGACGAAGTCTGAGAAGCCCGAATACCCATTTTCATGATAGGTTCTCCGATGGATAAGCCCGGTGTTCCTTTTTCTATGATAAAAGCACTCATTCCTTTTCTTTTATCTTCGGGGTTGGTCCAGGCAAAAGTAATAAAAGTATCAGCCACCGGCCCATTAGAAGTGAAGGTTTTAGAACCATTTATCACATATTCGTCACCCTCGAGTACCGCTCGGGTAGTGGCAGCACCCACATCCGTCCCTGCTCCAGGTTCAGTCAAAGCAAACGCACCTATGTGTTCTCCCTTAGCCATAGGAGTAAGGTATTTCTTTTTTTGTTCTTCATTGCCAAAAAGAGCTATGGGACCGCAAGCTAATCCAGTGTGTACCGACATAGTGAAGCCGGTTGCCGCACAGGAACGGGATAATTCTTCTACTGCAATAGCATAGGTCAGGTAGTCCGTCCCAGCTCCACCATACTCCTCTGGAAATGGCATACCCATATAACCCTTTTCTCCAAGTAGTTTTATAGCCTCTTCGGGATAACGTCCGCTCTCGTCTATTTCCTCTGCGATTGGCTCTACATACTTTTGGGCAAACTCTCTCATATTGGCCTTAATCATCTTTTGTTCATCGCTTAGCTTAAAATCCATTATTGTCTCCTCCTTTTAATAAATGTTGGCGGGATTTTCCAATTTACCGAGCCCGCCAATACAGTTATTTTTAGTTTATTTCTGCCCAATTATATTGTCAACAATTATTTAGCATGCCAATAATTAGCATACAATATTTTCAGCAATATCGTCGCTTAATCGTGTTTTTATGGTGGCAGTTGTTGTGGCACATGATAGAAGTAGTTCTTATTGCGCGGTAGGAAAGAAGGGGAGCCGCAGCCTGGCCAATTATTACAACAGGAATAATTCTGTCCTATTTATCATTGGAAATGCGCTGAAAAATATAATCACTAACCTCATCCGGGGAAATCCCCAGTGCGATTGCTAATTCTTCATGTAGCTGCTTTTCGGCTGTCTTAAATATATCTTCATCACTTTTTGATAATTTCTTACCAATAGTAGCCATTTCTTTCTTTTCCTCATATATTGTTTTAATAATTTTTACCCATTCTTCACTTTTTCCGGTCTTAAGGGCTGCCTTAAACTTTTCACTTCGTTCACGATTATCCTTCAACCACACGGTTTCTTGTTCTGGAATCATGTCAATCAAGGATAAAGCCTCTTCTTTGGTAATGGTCTTTCGCATTCTAGCGGTGGCATTATTTACTGGAATCTTAATAGTCATATTGTCACTGAAAACTGGGTTAAGCACATAGAATTCGCTTTCTTCATCATCGATCTTATCCATTTCAATATCCGTTATCTTACAAACTCCGGTCAAACCATAAACAACATAATCATCAACTCTGAACATAAAAATTCCTCCTGCTATCTGATAAGTAACTCTATCGTCTCAAAGCTTTGAGCTATGATTTGTTTTGTCAAAAGATTTTAACACTCTATATATAATTATATCCGAACTGAGCTAATAAATCGAAATTGTCTTTTTGACTCTCCCAGAGAATGCGTTAATAGGGCGGTCAGGAAATGACAGTGGCTTAAGAATACAAATAAACGGTTAATCAATTGATTCATATAGTGCAATTTCTTATGTTTTGGGGAAAACTAAGCATCGTAATAATACGTGGAGCTGGTTAACATTAAAGCAAACAAGGGCAGGACAGGATCTGTTTTTTATTTATCAGTATGGATAATAACACTTTTTGTATTGTGGGGAATTATTCGGCCTGAGAGCATGGCAGCCATAATGCAGCAGTTGTTAGACTTTATTATTAGGACTTTTGGTTGGTTCTACCTCTTAACCACCATAACCTTTGTAGTGTTTTCCGTTTGGCTGGGTTTTGGCCGCTATGGGAGAATAAAACTAGGTAATGACGAGGATGAACCAGAATATAGTTTTTACACTTGGTTAGCTATGCTGTTTTCTGCAGGTATGGGCATTGGATTAGTTTTCTGGGGTATTGCAGAGCCTGTTACTCATTATACTGCTCCGCCAGAAGGAGTTATACCAGAAACAGCAGAGGCAGCTCAAATAGCTCTTCGTTATTCATTTTTTCACTGGGGTTTGCATCCATGGGCTGTTTATACGGTTGTTGGTTTGGCCTTAGCTTATTATAGTTTCCGTAAAGGGGAATCCGGATTAATCAGTGTAACTTTCCGTCCTTTAATAGGAGATAGGGTAAATGGCTTTCTGGGAAAGGGTATTGATATCCTGGCAATTATCGCTACGGTTTTTGGAGTAGCTACTTCTCTAGGATTGGGAGCATTACAAATAAACGGGGGCTTTTCTCAAGTACTGAACATTGGAAACAGCATTGCTACTCAAATAATAATAATTCTAGTTGTTACCGTACTGCTACTACCGGACTCAATAAAGGTATTAGATTCCTGAGCAACATAAATCTGAGCATAGCCGCTATTCTGTTAATCTTTGTGTTAATAACAGGTCCAACCCTTTTTATCATTGATACATTTACCACGACATTAGGAAGGTATATAGGGAATACAATTCCTATGAGTTTTCGTCTGACTCCATTTACGGGCAGCGAATGGGTTGGTTCCTGGACTTTATTTTACTGGGCTTGGTGGATTGCATGGGCGCCGTTTGTTGGGACTTTTATAGCCAGAATCTCGAAAGGGAGAACCATACGTGAGTCTGTTATAGGAGTTTTATTTGTTCCTTCAACTCTGGCCGCACTCTGGTTTGCCACCTTTGGAGGTGCAGCACTTTATTTGGAAATGTTCCAGGGGGCACCTATAGCACAAGCAGTCAAAAATGACATTACCTCCGCCCTTTTCGTAACCCTGGAACAATTCCCCTTAGCTTCCTTGTTGATAATTGTTGCTATTCTCCTGATAGTCACCTTCTTCATTACCTCTGCAGATTCTACAACATTTGTTCTAGGTATGTTTTCTACTCAAGGTGTTCTAAATCCCAATAATTCCATTAAAATCATTTGGGGTATACTGCAATCAAGTATTGCCATTGTACTGTTACTAAGCGGAGGATTGAATGGCCTGCAAACCGCTTCTATTGTATCTGCTCTGCCTTTTGCTGTAATAATGCTGGGAATTTGTATTTCCATAAACCGTGCGTTGAAGCAAGAAATACATCGTGAAAAACAACTGGAAAGGCTAAAGCTAAAAAGGATAGAGAAACTGATAGAGGAATACCTAAAAAATACTGATGATGGCAAATGATATTATGTTACATGACTTATCTTGTGAAAGGGGAGGGAATTAGCTCCTTTTACGCTTATTTTTGCGGATTTGCCCACAGAAGGGAAAATTTGCTCTTCAGGTAGATTTTAATACTGGCCATACTTATGATATTCGCTATTAATTTTTAGAGGCCTCAGAGGGGAAATTATTAGGAGTAAAAATGATGGTTACACAGGAAATTATGAATTAGGTGACTGAACTTGTCATATTTAATCAAGTAATATAGTTCGAGCCGCTTTCTAGTTAACATAATATTCACTGTTCTGGGCTACAGCCCGGCAGGGAATCACCTGGTTGTCATAATTGGTACTAAGCTGAGGGCTATTGCGTAGAACAGCCGCTGTCTCTTATA
>DLUN01000063.1 GCA_003444615.1 Syntrophomonas sp. | reverse complement strand
AGATGTGTATAAGAGACAGCATTTTTTCTATAAGAGGGCCTACATAAATGCCGGTGGGTCTTTTAAAGACACTGCCTGCACTGGGAAGATTAAGGGGTTGCTTTTCTCTTCTTAAACGGGCATATTTTTTCATTCTGGCTTCAATCTGCTCCCTTTTGCCCACTGATAATTTCATAAGAGCAGAAACCACAATCCAATCACCTTTTTGAAAAATGCTGGAACGATAACCAAAGGCCATTTCTTCTGGATAAAAAGTGCGCAGTTCTCCTTTGGTGTTAAGAGCAGAAACCGCAGTTAATACCTGGCTCATTTCCCCTTCATAGGCTCCGGCATTCATCACCACTGCACCACCGACACTGCCCGGAATACCTTCAGCAAATTCCAAACCTGACAAAGAATGAGCAGCCGCTTTTTTACTCAGTTCGGACAGTCGAATGCCAGCTTCTGCCATTATTTCTTCACCAGTAATGTACACGCTCTTCAAAGAATGGCCTAACTTAATTACTACACCTCTAAACCCTTTATCACGAAATATTATATTGCTGCCCAGACCCAACACTACATAGGGGATATTTTCAGTGTTACAAATCCTTAACAACTCTTTTATTTCACCGATTGTCTGTGGCACAACTAAAAGATCAGCCGGTCCCCCTACCTTGAAAGTAGTATGGGCACTGAGGGGTTCTTGCCAGTATAATCGTTCTTCTGGAATTATCTCCTTTATCTTCTTATACATAAATGTCGATGCTCCCTACAAGTTCTCCTGCTATTTTATTGAGAAAAGCACTCTTTTATTCTTTTCCATTTACTCTAAGGGCAATTTTAGGTGCTTCCGGCATAATTATTACTGAAGCTTCCGGGTCGTATTGCTTAAGTAAAACGCTGATGAGATCCTGTAGATCATGTACTGGATGCATAAACAAATCTTTTACGATATTATCTTGCAGACTACTGTGTAGGTATATTTCGGCTTTACGAAGGGTTCGACAGATGGCATAGGCTTTATGTCCACCCAATTCAAATTTTTCAAAAAAACGCTTTTCGATATCTTCAGTACAGGTAGCAGTCATTACCCATTCCTCGAAAGTGTCTTCCCCAAGACCTTCTGGGCATTCAGCTAACAGTATTATGGTTCCACCATCTTTTACTCCTAACGATGCTGAATCTAAAGCTTTCTGGGCTTGATACATATTTATATCTTTGGGGTAACCCCCACAACTGGCAATAACAATATCAGCCTTTTCAGGTATGGTAACCACGCTCATTTGTTCTGCAAAACGTACGGCATCAATCCAGGCATGGTATACATGACCAGCACTGGCGTGAAGAATTTCATTATGAGACCCGGTTACCACATTTACTATGAAGTCTACTCCTGCTATTTCAGCTGCCTCCACCATTAAATCGCTCACGGGATTGTTTTGGTAATTGCCCAGACAAGCCCGGGTATCACTCATCATCTTATGACTTGCTTCAATGGCCGAGCGGGATGCGATTCCGGGTAGAATTGATTTTCTACCTCCAGAGTATCCGGCAAAATAGTGAAGACCCACTAAACCCGTAGTGATAAGCAAGTCAGCCTCAACTGCATGTTTGTTAATAAGGAGTTCCATTCCTGAGGATAGCATACCCACTGAGGCTAGATCATGATCACAGTTGTGATTTATGATGCGATATTTGCTGCAGATCTCTTCGCCAAAAACCATTTTATTCTCTTCTTCAGTCTGGTCCCGGTGTATCCCCGTAGCTATCAGCAGGGTTATATGTTTTTCCTGTATTCCCGCTGCCCTCAGTTCATCTAGTATAGGTGGCAGAATCTCCTGGTAAGGAGTTGGTCTGGTAATATCATTGACCACGATTACCGCATTTTGAGCGGTTTTTTGGTAAACCAGCTCCTTTAAAGTCGGACTATTTTTCGGACAGCGCAATGCCTCTTCTACGCTATTAATTTGGGAAAGCTGCTGATCAGTTTTCCGTGCCTTAACCACAGACAAAACACGCTTTTTGGGTACATCCAAGCTTATCTGACGGTGTCCATAGGCCAATTGAATGTTCATAAAAGGTCACCTAAATTCCAGCATCATCTTTTGCTTTACCATAATATACAATGTCTAAATTATACCGTATACTGCGCATTTTTATAATCCCAGCCCCAACCTTTGTGTTATAATAACGGAGAATTTATTGATATAAGGCCATTTTTGTCTCTCGAGGAGGTTGAGCTATGCAAGAAGCTCAGATAAAAAAAGACTTGGTTGATATGTTGGGCGAAGATAAGGTTCTGATAAAAGAATTAGATCTCATGTATTATTCTTATGATAGTTCGTTTTTAACCAAACTAGAACCTAAAAACCCAGTGGCCGTGGTTTTGCCCCAATCAACCGAAGATGTACAAAAAGTCATGCGCTATGCTTATGAGAACGGGATAAATGTTATCCCCCGAGGGGCTGGCACTGGAGAAACTGGCGGATGTATAGCCATCAACGGCGGAATTGTTATCGATTTATCCGCCTGGGATGAAATCATAGAAATAGACTCTGCCAATATGCAGGTCATAGTTCGTCCGGGTATTATTCATGCTCGTCTTAATGAGAAGTTAGCTGAGTATAACCTATTCTTTCCGCCCGATCCAGGCAGCAGCCAAATGTGTACGGTGGGCGGCATGGTAGCTAATAACGCTAGTGGTTTAAGAGCGGTCAAATATGGATGCACCGAACAGTATATTCTGGGTTTGGAAGTGGTTCTTCCTAATGGTGACATTATCATCACCGGAGGCATGAAATCCAAAGCTATAAAAAATGTTTCAGGACTAAACCTTACTAAGCTTATGGTAGGTTCTGAAGGGGTCCTGGGAATCATCACCCGCATCCGGTTGCGCTGCTGGCCTAAACCCAAAGCCCGTGGCATTGCCATGGCCGTATTTGATAAATTGGATGACGCCCCGGCAACGGTTCTGGAAGTGTATCGAGAAGGGGTACTTCCCTCAGGGATAGAGATTTTGGATAGTTCAGCTATTAAGGCGGTAAATCAGTTTAAGCCGGAGATAAACCTACCCGATGCCGAAGCCATTTTGCTTTTTGAAGTTGATGGCAATCCCCCGGGAGTTGAGTATGATGGCAATATTATCAAGGAAGTTGCGGGACGCCGGGCTCGCCAAGTGGAATGGGCTACTGATCCCAAACGCATGGCCCAACTGTGGGAAGGTCGCAGTGTAACGGCAACTGCGGCAGCACGGGTGCGACCTGATGGAAGCCGGATCTTTGCCGGTGAAGATATCAGTGTGCCTCTATCTAAGGTAGCGGATGTTTTAAGAGCTATCCGGGCTCTAGGTGAAAAACATGGAGTGCAAGTAGTTAATTACGGTCACATTGGTGATGGCAATGTTCACACGGCTCCGGTCATAAACCCGGAAAATCCTGAAGAAGTGGAAAGAGTGCTGAAGCTGGTTGATGACATTCATTTACTGGCCATTGAGATGGAAGGATCCACTACTGGCGAACATGGAGTGGGTGCAGTTCGCCGTTCCTATGCTGAAAAAGAACACGGCTTGGCAGTCAATTATATGAAGGGTATTAAAAAAGTATTTGATCCCCGGGGTATTATGAACCCTGAAAAGCTGTTCTAGTTGGGGGAAAGGAGATCACACAATATGGACTTTAAGAAGCTGCCTCCCGTGCAAGAGCAGATAATGAAATGTGTCCGTTGCGGTAAATGCCGTAGTGTATGTCCAGTTTTTGCCGAAATTCGCAATGAAACCGCAGCTCCAAGAGGACACGTGTTTATGGTACAGATGCTGCGCGACGGTAAAGTCGAACCCCATCAGGAGGTGTATGATCACTTAGCTAAATGCTTACTGTGTGAAACCTGTAGTGTCAACTGCCCATCAG
This sequence comes from Syntrophomonas sp., assembly GCA_003444615.1. Classification (GTDB taxonomy): domain Bacteria; phylum Bacillota; class Syntrophomonadia; order Syntrophomonadales; family Syntrophomonadaceae; genus DTU018. The sequence continues at coordinate 64 of DLUN01000063.1, read as the reverse complement.
GTATTGATGTGCATGAGTTGAATGCCGCTGCCCGCTCCTATATTTCTGTCTCTTATACACATCT
>DLUN01000175.1:873-5829 GCA_003444615.1 Syntrophomonas sp. | reverse complement strand
TGGCCAAAATGTACACCACCATTGAAAGGGAATTAGGACCGGTTTCCCTATTGGTAAATAATGCCGGGGTTTCCTAGCGGGAATTGGTTACTCACACTAGTGATGAACAGTGGGAGCTAGTTATGAACACCAACTTGAAGGGACCTTTTCTGTGCTGTCGCCAGGCTCTGCCCAATATGATCCGCAACCGGTGGGGAAGGATTGTGAACATAGTTTCCATATGGGGATTGCTAGGTGCTTCCTGTGAAAGCGTCTATGCAGCCTCCAAAGGCGGGTTGGTGCTTTTTACGAAATCTTTGGCCAAAGAAGTAGGCCCTTCAGGAATAACTGTAAATGCCCTGGCACCGGGACCGGTAGAAACCGATATGTTAGCGGAGGAACTAACGGGCCCGGAGCTTCAAGATTTGGCTGAACAAATACCTGTAGGCAGGCTGGGAAGCCCGGAAGATGTGGCGGCCATATGTGTATTCCTGCTGTCTTCGGCGGCCAACTACATAAATGGTCAGGTTATACCTGTTGATGGAGGCTGGACTGCCTGACAATCTCATTGGGTAAGATAAAATATAATAGTTGAAGTCGAAAGGAGCAAAGTAGATGCTGCAACGAACCTTGGGAACATCAAGATTATCAGCTTCAGTAGTAGCCTTTGGCGCATGGGCCATAGGAGGCTGGCGCTGGGGAGGTACTGACGAAAGAGAGTCCATTAAGGCTATTCATGCTGCTCTGGATGCCGGTATAAACTTTATCGATACCGCACCCGCTTATGGATTAGGATTGTCAGAGGAGATAGTAGGCAAAGCCTTAAAGGGCAAACGGGATCAGGCGATGATTGCCACCAAATGCGGGATGGTTTGGCACACTGATAAAGGCACTTATTTCCTGGATGAATACGGCAAACCCATTCATAAATACCTGGGACCGGAATCCATCAGATATGAAGTAGAACAGAGCCTGCGACGCCTGCAAACTGACTATATTGATTTGTATCAGACCCATTGGCAGGATGTTACTACTCCTATAGAGGATACCATGGGTCAGCTGGTACGCTTGAAAGATGAAGGGAAAATCAGAGCTATCGGCGTAAGCAACGCCACGGTGGAAGAAATGGAACGCTACCTCAAACTCGGAGCAGTGGACAGTGATCAGGAAAAATACAGCATGCTGGACCGCCACCCGGAGGTAGCCAATCTCCCCTGGTGCCAAAACAAGCAAGTGGCATTTCTAGCTTATTCACCTTTGGCTCAGGGATTGCTCACCGGGAAGATGGGACCGGACCGGGTGTTCAGCGATGGCGACCAGCGCAGCACTAACCCACGGTATTCGGTGGCTAATAGGGTTAAAATTCAAACTCTCTTAGATGGTATCGCTCCTTATGCTGAAAAGTATGGACTTACTCTGGGACAGATGGTTATTGCCTGGACAATTTCCCAGCCGGGAGTTACCCATGCCTTGGTGGGAGCTCGCAATGCTGACCAGGCTATCGAAAATGCCGGAGCTGGTAAAGTGGAATTGGACCCGGACGATGTGTCAGCTATAACCGCTCTAGTTGATAATTTCAGCTTATAAAAGACCTAGCGGGCTCAGCTAATAAAGGCTCTGGCCTCAGATAGAGTTGAGAAGAGATAGGGGCATTTTGTATTCGGTTCTTAATGGAGGGAATCACATGAAACACTATGATCTAATATTATTTGACCTAGACGGGACTCTGACTGATCCTTGGGAAGGCATTACTAAATCAGTCCAATATGCTTTGGCTAAGATGGGCATTGAAGAACCGGATCGTCATAAGCTGACTGCTTTTATTGGACCACCACTGGCTGAATCTTTTCAGCAGTTTTATCATTTCAATGAGGAGCAGGCCTGGTTGGCGGTACAGTATTATCGCGAATACTTCTCACAGCAGGGATTATACCAAAACAAGGTATATGACGGAATACCTGAACTATTGAGCAGTCTTAATGACCGCCAAATCTCATTGGGGGTGGCTACCTCTAAACCTACCCTGTATACGGAGATCATTCTCCGCCATTTTGCACTGGATAACTTTTTCCAGTTAGTAGTGGGCAGCAATATGGATGGTACCCGGGTATTAAAATCAGAAGTAATTGAATCCAGCCTCATGCCCTTTGGCCGGGAAAGCCAGGTGCTCATGGTAGGGGATCGCCGCTATGATATTGAGGGAGCCCATAAAAATGGAATTGATTCCATAGCCGTAGCTTATGGTTACGGTTCGTTGCAGGAATTGCAAGAAGCCAACCCAACTTATCTCGTACATACGGTGGCAGAATTGGCCGAATTACTGCTCATTTAAGGAAGTAGTGCCCGTTTTCGCAGCCCAAACGGCCGGTTTTAATTAAATGATCCAGGTGGGCCATATCCATAATATATTCATAGAGAAGAAACACCTTCTCGGGAGGCGGAAGCTTCTGATAACAGGGCAGGCAGCGGGCAATTTCCGGTAGAGTATGATGCCCCCGGCGGATGCAATCTAATATCCGTTGTTCCCGGTATAAGATAATGTCCCGGTACGCCTTGAGGCGAGCTGGGACGTTTTCCTTTACAATGGCCGGACCGTGACCGCTGACCACAAAACCTGGCTTCAGTTCCAGCAAGCGATCAAGGGAATTCAACAGGTCAGCAATATTGCTTTTAAGGTTACCATACCAAGGGCCAAAAGCGGAAAGATCCAAATCAGCTGTAAAAACAAAGTCTTGTTCGGGAAAGAAGAATCCGCAGTGCCCAGCAGAGTGACCGGGTAGATGCATAACTTCCACCTTAACATGGCCCAAATCAAATACCTGACCTTCATACAGGGGATCGGTTACCGTAATAGTCCGGTAGTTGATAGCCTCCATATACATTTTGTGCAAACGTTTATCACTGACCAACAGGTTAAAGCCGAATTCTTCCAGATAGGCATCAGCTGATTGGGCCATAGGTTGATCAGCAGGGTGCATATAAACATGGGCAGTGTTGAGATAGGGGGTAAGAAAATAGTGATCTAAATGGCCGTGGGATTGTAACATCAGGTCTATGGGGCGATCTTTTAAGAAATTCTGTCCATCAGCCGGGGGACTGGAATCGATTAAGCCGGTACGATCATCATCGATCCACACGCAGTTGCAGTAAGGGAACTGAAACCGCGGTAATTCCAGTACCGTAATATGGCGAGACAGCTTATGAATCAAAATAGCCAAACCCCTTCCCCAGTTTAGATTTCATTATACTATATGATCCATTACTGGAGAAAAAATACTGGCTGGTAATGCAATTGCCTCAGTAGGAGCTAGCCAGGGGCGTATCCTTACCTTGAACTAAGTCTGGGGCGTTGGTCTGCAGCATTTTGCGTTCTATATAAAACCTGTCCGACAGAGGATCATATTTAATGGTATCAGCAGCGGTAGGTCCCTGGCCCGGACGAATGTAAAGGATAATGGCGGAATAAGGGATCACCTGGTCGGTGTATAGACCCCGCATTCCAGCTGCTCCCGATGAACCCGGATTCAAAATCACCGCATCATCAATAAACTCTATGCTCTGCTGGTGAGTATGACCAGTGATAATCAGCGGATAAATGGGGGCTAGTTGCCTGGCTACGCGCGGGTTATGCACCACTACCAGGTCAATATTTTGTTCGCTGGGCTTATCTAAAAGTTCCTGAGCCTGTTGGTCCAACAGTTTATTCCATTCAGAACGGTCAAGGGAAACTTCTATTCCTGATGACAGAGGATCAGCATTGCCCAGTATATTCAATCCACTCACTGTGACCACCCGGCCATCAAGGACTTCACTGTTTCTCATTCCCCGTACAAATTCAATGGTATCGGTGGAATCATGATTGCCGGGGCTGAATACATAAGGTACATTAATCTCATCCAAACCCTCGGTCAGATGTGTTTCCAAAGGAGAACCGAAGTCGGTTAAGTCGCCTGCATCCACTACTAAATTAACCCGGAAATTACGGGCTAAAGCCTTTATAAACTCCACCCCTATTGGATTGGATTGGAGATCGCTGACCAGCAGTACTTTTACCGTGTCATCTTCCTGTTCTGGGTCACTGAGGAGCTCTAAGCTGCTGACACTGGAGAAGAGTCTGCGGATATTGCCTACTAACAAGTGGGTTTGGCCTTCAACTTCATCAAGACGTTCCAGTAATTCATCGGGCTCAGGAATTACCTCGGTAGCCAGTGAAATTACTCCCGTGTAATTGGGCTCGCTAAAAGCCTGCACATCATAGGTTTTAACACCGTATCCCAGTACAAGGGTAAAGACCAAGCTGCCAAATAAAGCAGCCAGAAAAGAATAGCGAAGACGGGGTCTCCATAAAGCCCATACTAAAACCAGGGCGCCGGCAAAAGCTACGGCCAGTTGCTGCCCAGCAAAACCTTGTAGGTGACGGGGCAAATGCTCACGCAGGTTGGTTAAAAAACCCAGGCTGTCTACTTCCGGTGACAGGATTTTTTCCGCCAGGTCAGTTCCAATGTATTGAAGTTCAATGTTAAAAACTAAAGGTGCCTTATGGGTAGAAGCGGATACTGTACCGAGGGGAGCCAGATGGATTATGGTTTCCCCGTGCCAGGCCGGTTTAATGGACATGTTCAAAGACAGCCCTTCTACATCNNCTCGGTAGCCAGTGAAATTACTCCTGTGTAATTGGGCTCGCTAAAAGCCTGCACATCATAGGTTTTAACACCGTATCCCAGTACAAGGGTAAAGACCAAGCTGCCAAATAAAGCAGCCAGAAAAGAATAGCGAAGACGGGGTCTCCATAAAGCCCATACTAAGACCAGGGCGCCGGCAAAAGCTACGNNCGTAAGTAAGATTGGTCAGGCCGTTGGATAACTTTAAGCATGAAGAATCTCCCCGAATTGTTTTATGTAGCCTGAACAAATGTACAAGTTTATTGTATCATCTAGATAACACTTAATCTGCTAACATCTTATGCCAAAGAGAAAA
>DLUN01000175.1:0-794 GCA_003444615.1 Syntrophomonas sp. | reverse complement strand
GTTCAAAGACAGCCCTTCTACATCGTAAGTGGCGCTGCCCAGCAGGTAAACCCCCAAAAAAGAGCCGGTTACCGCAGTTGACAGAACGGCTATAATCAGAAAAATGCGTAAGTAAGATTGGTCAGGCCNNTAACATCTTATGCCAAAGAGAAAATTTATTATAGGAGGAAACAATGATCAAACGATGGCTTAGTTTGCCGCTGTTAACACTTGTGGCGATTGGTTGGCTGTTCATTTCTCCAGCTCAAGGAGCCGACACAGTTCAAGTTGAGTTGAATTATCTGACTGTGGAGTTTGATACTCCCGCAGTGATACATAATGATCGGGTAATGGTACCTTTTCGGGGGTTAGCTGAACTACTTAATGTAACCGTGGACTGGCTGGCAGACAGCCGAACCGTAGTAGCTAATTCCTCTGGTTCCCAGGTGCGTTTGCAGGTGGGAAATCCCACAGCTTACCAAAATAATGGAGCGGTTTTGCTGGATGCACCCCCTCTGCTTGTAAATGGAAGGGTTTTGGTGCCACTGCGATTCTTTAGTGAGGCTTTCGGCTGCGAGGTAACATGGAAGGCGGATGAAAGACAAGTTGTTCTCTTTTCTCCTCCAGAATCTATGAGAGTTTTAGCCTACTATGCCCTGGGAAACAAAACTACCAGCAGTTGGGAGGACTTATTCGGTAAGCCTTATCCTGACCACGGTATTGGTCATACTGATATAGTGAGCTGTTTGGCTCTGGGGTGGTTCAGTTTGGATGAAAAGGGAAATTTACTAACCGAAAGCCGGACCGGATGGCAA
>DLUN01000222.1:1256-2591 GCA_003444615.1 Syntrophomonas sp. | reverse complement strand
AAACGGGTGCGCTGTTCAATGCGCTGGGCTTCCAACAATTTGCCCTCCCGCCGGAATTTTTCCACCTGCTGGGCCAGTTCCTGCTCAATTTCAATGGCAGCTTCCAGCATCCTGTCACGACTGGTTACGTAGTGAGAAGCCGGAAACACGAAAGCATGCCGGCGGCGTCCAAATACTTCGCCCGTTAAGGGGTTGAACTCCACGATGCGGTCAATTTCATCCCCAAAAAACTCCACTCGCAGAGCCTGCTCCATTGAGGAAGCAGGATATATCTCCACTACGTCCCCCCTTACCCTGAACTGTCCCCGGGTAAAGGCCATATCATTGCGGGTATATTGGGTCTCCACCAAACGGCGTATTACCTCATCCCGGGAGATTTCCATTTGCGGCCGCAGAGACAAAGCCATTGCATAGTAATCTTCAGGAGCGCCCAGTCCGTAAATACAGGAAACACTGGCTACGATAATAACATCTCGCCGTTCCAAAAGAGCCGCCGTGGCTGAGTGGCGCAGTTTGTCAATCTCATCATTTATGGAGGAGTCCTTTTCAATATAGGTATCGGTCTGAGGCACATAAGCCTCGGGCTGGTAATAATCATAATAGCTTATAAAATACTCCACCGCATTTTCCGGGAAGAACTGCTTAAACTCTGAATAAAGCTGCCCTGCCAGGGTTTTATTGGGAGCCATAACTAAACTGGGCCGCTGCACTTCTTCGATAATGCGGGCCATGGTAAAGGTCTTGCCCGAACCAGTTACCCCTAGCAAAGTCTGTTCCCGGTGACCCTTTTTTAATCCTTCCACCAGAAGACGTATGGCTTCCGGTTGGTCACCTTGCTCCTTATATTCCGAATGAATGCGAAATTCTGGCATAACTATCCCTTCCCTTACCATGCCTCTATAAGAATATTATTATATCAAACTCTAATCGCAAAGAGTTGTTACCCGGTGATTTCCCGTTGTATCTGTTGGCGTTTACGGTCCAGGGCTTCGAAATCCATGGCCCCGGCGTAAATTTTTTTCAGGTCTTTCAGGCAGCGATGGGACTGTTCCAGTTCTTGCTGGGCTTGCAGCATGAGGGTTTCATAAATGCGCAGGGATGCACTGAATTCCTGGGCTAAGTTGGCTTCCTCATAGCCTTCCAGACACTGGCTCATATCTATTACTACATCCCAGGGTTTCCCGGCTAATTCCAGCAGACCGGCATCAATCAGGGCGATTTGCAGATTGAGGATTATGATCATCTGAACGCTATCTGCATCCAAACCACAGTGATAATACTCCAGAGAATATCCCATAGCCCGGGCCCGGGCAGCTAACTCCATCATAACAGCAG
>DLUN01000222.1:0-968 GCA_003444615.1 Syntrophomonas sp. | reverse complement strand
GTTCTGTTAACTGTTCCATTTTCCTACCATCTAAATAAGCATCAACCTTTTTAGTTATGGTTTCCCTTATCACCGCCGCGCTTTTCAAGGCCGCTGTGGCCTGATGCCGGTGCTGTTCCTGCTCATCACACAGTCCCATGATCTCCTGGCGATGGGTTTCAATCAGAATTTTATCCCAGTAATCCCCCATATAAATAATGTCCCCGGTTAGACCAGGATAGCGAGGGTCAATTGGATAGGCCAGGCTCCCGTTAACCACCGCCGCATGCAGCTGAGGAATGAAAACTCCCTCCGGACTGACCGGATCAGCCGCCGATATCCAGAACTCCACCTCATAACCTTGTTCTGATAATGATTCCCCCAAAAGACGTATAAAGGTGGACTTACCTGAGCCCGGCGCTCCTTTAAGAATATAAATCTTAGGTATTTCCCGTAGCAGTTCTGGTATAAAGGTGTGAAACCCCTGACTGGTGTGGCTGCTGGTGAGGACGTAGCGTACTTTACCTCTCATAATCACCTGTCTCCTCTAGGCCCATATTTATGCTCTAGCATATTCGGAGTAGCAGCGAAATGTGAACACTCCCCATGGGCTACGGGAATTAACTGCCGGCGAGCTGCTTTTTCAGCCAACGCCACCAGCGCCGGGCTATCATAAATACAGTGTCATCCTGAAATAACAGGTACCGGGAAGCATTTTCTCCGGGGACAGCTATGATGCCTACCGGTCCGGTGGGGCTGCGTTCCAAGGCGATGTTGAGAAGTTTTCCGTCCCGCAATACCAGAAGGTGCAAACCCCGCCAGGCCCATTGCAGGATGTTGGCCAGTTCCTCCTGAGTGTTTACCGGCATACCATTTACCTTTAACACAATGTCACGGGATTGGAGTCCGGCTCGGGCCGCTGGAGTGCGGCGCCCCACATCCCTGTCTCTTATACCCATTTGACCCTGCCCACGAAGAGGATAAGGGAA
>DLUN01000201.1:5160-8861 GCA_003444615.1 Syntrophomonas sp. | reverse complement strand
GGCATCGCGAATCAGCTTTTGCGCAGTTTCCAAATCTTTGCCCTGGACCTTGAAGCCACCGAAGGCATTAACCGACTGGGGAGTAAGTCCTATATGGCCCATCACGGGAATCTGGGCATCTAAGATAGCTTTGACCGTATCCACCCGTTCGGTGCCGCCCTCGATTTTAACAGCTTGGGCTCCGCCCTCCTGTATTAGGCGTCCGGCATTACGGATAGCTTCCTCAATGGAAATATGGTAGGACAAAAAAGGCAAATCAGCTACTACCAGAGCATGCTTAGCTGCCCGGACAACGGCTTTGGTATGATGTACCATATCATCCATGGTAACTGCCAGGGTATTTTCATAACCCAGCATAACATTGCCCAGGGAATCTCCTACCAAAATCATATCTATACCAGCTTGATCAACCATACCGGCCATGGAATAGTCATAAGAAGTCAACATGGTGATGCGTTCTTTGCGGTGTTTTTTTTCTTTGATGGTAGCGGTAGTAATTCTAGCCATAACTTTCGCTCCTTCCTATTCGGTTGTGTCCGGCGCCCCCACTAGCTGGCTGACACCGACCGGGACAGTTCTTTTCTAAACACGTTGAGAAATTCTTCCATAACGGAATGATCAATGGTTCCCTTTTCCACAGCGATTTGCGTGGTATAGAAACCCAGCCAACTGTACAATTTCATCAGCTCTGGAGCCATCTGTTCCAGGCAGTCCAGATGCTTGATAATAGTATTCAAATCGCCCCGGGAAATTGGTCCCGTCAATGCCCGGGGGATACCGATATTTTCAATATTGTTCACTGTACCATGAATAAGAGGCAAAAGAGCCTTTACGCCTGCGCTGCGTGGAATTCCGGTGGATTCCAATAGTCTAATGCCAAAATCAATTAAGGTCACTAAATAGTTGGATACCACACAGGCCCCGGCATGATACAAAGGCTTGGCCTTGCGGTCGATAAAAAAGTATTCCCCTTCCAAGGCTTCAACAATACCAACGGCAACATCGTAGGCCTCTCGATCCCCTTCAATACTGAATACCGAACCGGGCAGATTTTTTATTGCCCCTTCCACATTGGCAAAAGATTGAAGAGGATGTACTGACAGAACGCTAGCTCCGAACGCTTTAGAACGGTCCAGTATTTCCGATGACTGGGCCCCGCTCATATGCACCACAATTTGACCGGGATAAAACGCTCTGCGGTCAGCTAGGGTGTCTACTACGTTTTCGATAGCTGCGTCACTTGTTGTAATAAACAATATTTCTGCCGAGCGAGAAACTTCTTGAGGTGAGGTATGAGGAGTACACCCGATCCGCTCCACAAGCTGTTTTGTAGATTCGAATTTGATATCATAAGCACTCGTAATCTCATAGCCTTTTTGCTTTAGTACCACCCCAACTGCTGTACCTACGACTCCCGCACCGATAATTCCGATCTTCTTGCTCAATGGAAATCCCCCTTTTGGGCAGGACTAGGTCCTGTTTTGGTCCGTCTTGGTCCATTATGGATCCAAGCGTAAATTCACATTAAGTATCGGCGGGAATCAAATCCTCTCGATTCCTCGGTTTCCTTCTCGGACTAAAACGCTACTCAACACCTCCTCAACTGTTGCACCGTCTTCAGGTAACTGTAAATCCGCTCCAATTTCCGCCAACGGTACAAGGACGAACAACCTTTGCCGCAGGTGGGGATGAGGGATCGTCAAATGCGGATCATCCATAACCTCATTCCCATAAAGTAAAATGTCCAGATCTATTATCCGTGGGCCCCATTTTTCTTTACGCTGGCGGCCCATTTTGATTTCAATGTTTTGCAGTTCCCGCAGTAGCTCGGCGGGCTGTAAACTGGTTTCAACGGCTATAACCTGATTCAGGAAATTATCCTGATCGGTTTTTCCCCAAGGTTCTGTCTCATATAGAGAAGAACTTTTAATAATTTTAACCCCGGGTAAAGCCGCAATCAATTGAATTGCCCGGGCTATATTATCGCGTTTGCAGCCCAGGTTCGAACCCAGAGCAATATAAGCTGTTTTGTCCATAAAAGGGTTCCCCTCTAAATTAGCATATACCCTTTACCTGGGCAAGAAATTTATTGCCGAAAACGGTGGATTTCTACCGCGAAATACCTAAAATTTCCCTCTACCGGTGCCTGGGGTTTGTAAACCGTTATTTTCACTTCCTGAACTGGGAACTTTTTTAATAGTTCTTGGGCTAACCGTTCGGCCAGAGCTTCGATAAGCTGGTAATGCTCCTCTTCCACAATTTTCTGCACCGTGTGAAAAACTTCAGCATAGCTTATAGTCAGGCTCAGGTCATCCCTCTGCCCGGCAGCCGATAAGTCCAAGTAGAGTTCAAAATCCACTTCAAAAGGCTGAGGTTTGATTTTTTCTTCTTCTAAAACTCCGTGACATCCGAAAAAGCGCAGACCGCGCCCTATGATTTTATCCATTTTCCATCCTTATGGCATCGGCCATCCGTACGGCGCGAACGGTAGCTAAAACATCGTGAACTCTCACCATATCTGCTCCGTTTAAGGCTCCGGCCACAGCCACCGCCAAACTGCCTTCCAAACGTTGCTCTACTTCTAGGCCTAAAGTCGCACCGATAAACCTCTTGCGCGAAGCCGCCAGCAGCACCGGTAAGCCTAGGCTGCGAAATTCCTTTAAGTGTTTGACAATATAGCGGTTTTCAGCGGGGTTTTTGCCAAACCCCAGTCCAGGGTCAATCATTATACTCTGGCGCGGCAGGCCTGCCTCCACAGCTTGTTCAACTGATTGGCTCAGTTCATCTATAATGTCGCTGACCAGGTCTTCATAAGGTTGTCCATGATTCATCTGCAACCGGTTATGCATAAGAATTACCCCGGCTTGAAATTCTACCAGAACCGGCAGCAGTTCATCATCCATCTGCAGCCGGCCGATGTCATTGATAAGATGGGCTCCCGCCTGGATGGTCTCCCGGGCTACCCGAGCTCGAAAGGTATCTACTGATATCAAGACTCCTCGTCTAGCCAAACCTTCCACCACCGGCACTACTCGCTGTAGCTCTTCTTCTTCCGAGGCAATTTCCGCCTGGGGCCGGGATGAGGCACCGCCTACATCAATGATGTCAGCCCCCTCTTCCACCATTTCCAGGCCGCGTTCCACGGCTCGCTGGGTATCGAAATAGCGTCCCCCGTCGGAAAAAGAATCCGGGGTAACGTTTAAGATGCCCATAACCAGGGTGCGTTCCCCTAAAGGCAAAATTTTACCATGAGCCATTAGCAACTGACTGCTGGCAATATTGTCGCTACCTAATATAGTTTCCAAATCAGCGGCAATTTTTTTTAGGCCAAAGGGCTGCCGCTTAATTTTTTTTATAAACCGGCCATAATGCTTTAGGGTGCCCATAAGCAGAACGTCGGTATTCCCCTGCCCCAATATGGTCTGCCGGTTAACAGCTGCATCCCCTCCGGCGGCTAACATTTCCTGTTTCATTATGTTGGCGGCGGGGGCCTTGATATTCTTTAGCAGTACACAACGAAACAGGGCCTTGGGAATCAAATAAAGATGAGCTCCCTTATCAGTGCCCAATTTCTCCAAACAGAGCTTTACTTCTTCTTTATTTTGCAAAACAACTATGTGGTGTCCGGGCATAGTTTTTTTTGGCTCCTTTTTAGATTCAGTCAGTAGGTTCACCACGCGCACCTGTTCCGTCGTCACGAT
>DLUN01000201.1:0-4891 GCA_003444615.1 Syntrophomonas sp. | reverse complement strand
AACCTACTGCCATGAGGACAACTGTAAGAGGCATTTTCACAGCGATGACACAGTCATAACCATTTATACAGCTTCCGCTCGCCTAGTAATTAATAATCCAAAGTAGACACAGTTAGTTCCCGGCAGTGGTGCTTAGGACATTCCTCGGCATATTCACAATTAAAACATATCCGGGCTAGATTCTCAGCCCGGTGCAAGCGTTCCCCTAAGAAAGACATGTTAGAACTTATGTTACTGTGTTCATAAATGGCTCGGGCTATCAGTTCCACCTCACTGGGATTAAAAAAGGCTCGGGGTAAAATTTCCCGGGCCAGTTTGGCTCCGAACGAAGCGTGATCTATGCCTGTCTTATATTCCTGCCATTTGCCAATATCATGAAGGAGGCCAGCAGCATAAATAACTTCCTTGGCCGCCAGTCGACCAGACAGGTTATGCTCCTTTATGAAGTAATTCAAGTCGTTATGCTCTAAAACTAAAATATAGGTTATTCGGGCTACATCCATATGATGGCGAAAATCATTTTGACAAGCTTGGGGGCCTTCCTCTTCTTTGTTGCGCTGCAGGTACTGGTTATAGAGAGTATCATTTACTAGGATCTCCACCCGCTTCATTACAAATTCACCTCATGTATCGGATTTTTTAAGATAACAGGGTTGTAACTATTATATTAAACGGCCCAAATAAAAATCCTGCCTAATATGAAGGAGACAGGGGGACGTTTAAGGAGACAGGGGGACGTTTAACTCGTCTTCTCCGGGACCCCAAAAAGGCAAGGAAAAAGCAAAAGAAGACAAGGTGTGCGTCCCCTTGTCTTCTTTATGGGTTAATGTATTTCGGAAGAATCGAAAAACAGTTTGATTTCACGCTGGGCTGATTCCTCTGAATCAGAACCGTGAATGATGTTGAAATTTATATCGCAGCCATAATCCCCGCGTATAGTGCCCGGGGCAGCTTCCAGGGGATTGGTTTTCCCCATCATAGTGCGTATGGCGGCCACCACGCTCTGACCTTCCCACACCATAGCCACCACCGGGCCTGAGGTAATAAAGTTTACTAAATCATCAAAAAAAGGTTTTTCCCGGTGTTCGGCATAATGTAGCTCTGCCTTAGCCCGGTCTAGCTTAAGCATTTTCAAGGCCACCAGGCGAAAACCTTTTCGCTCAATACGCCGTATTATTTCCCCTACTAAGGCTCTTTTTACTCCATCTGGTTTAACCATAACCAAGGTTCGCTGCATCAATTATCTCCTCCTGCTGGTACGTCAGACGGATGAGAAGCATCCTCTGTGACGGGTGAGTCTTCCCCGTCAATTGGCTGGCCAGTCATTATAGCTTCAAACTCATCAGCCTCTAAAGTTTCTCTCTCCATTAATCGTTCCGCAATTTGATGAAGTTTATCCATGTTGTCCGTGAGTATTTTCTCAGCTTTTTGATAGCAGCTCTCCATATATTGACTGGCTTCCTTATCTATAGCGAAGGCTATGGCGTCAGAATAGTTACGATCTCTGGAAATATCCCGGCCCAAAAACACTTCTTCACTTTTGTGACCGAAGGTCAAGGGTCCCAGTTCCTCGGACATCCCGTATTCGGTTATCATTTTCCGCACAATGCCCGAAGCCCGTTCCAGATCGTTTTGCGCTCCTGTGCTGATATCATTTAACACCAGGGCTTCGGCTACCCGGCCTCCCAACAAAGTGGTTACTTCGTCCAATAAATATGATTTAGTAATATAATTGCGGTCCTCCTCGGGCAGCAAAAGAGTATAACCCCCAGCCCTTCCCCGGGGAATAATGGAAATCTTATGGAGTTTATCGGTATTGGGCAAGAAATAGCTGACCAGAGCATGACCGGCTTCGTGGTAAGCCACCAGTTTTTTCTCTTTTTCCGAAATAACCCGGGATTTTTTCTCCGGTCCGGCTATAACTCTCTCGATTGATTCCTCCATTTCTGCCATGCCGATATGAGTCTTATTTCTGCGCGCTGTGAGCAGGGCTGCTTCATTGACCATATTGGCCAGGTCAGCACCGGTGAATCCCGGGGTACGCTTGGCCAGTACCTCCAGATTTATATCATCACCCAGAGGCTTATCCTTTATATGCACTTTGAGAATGGCTTCCCGTCCCTTAACATCAGGGCGATCTATCAAAATGTGGCGGTCAAAACGGCCTGGCCTGAGCAGAGCCGGGTCTAAAATGTCAGGACGGTTGGTAGAGGCCATTACAATAATGCCTTCATTGGTGCTGAAGCCGTCCATCTCCACCAACAACTGGTTTAAGGTCTGCTCGCGTTCATCATGCCCTCCGCCTAGACCAGCACCGCGCTGGCGGCCTACGGCATCGATTTCATCAATAAATACGATACAGGGGGCATTCTTTTTGGCCTGTTCAAACAAATCCCGCACCCGGGCAGCACCCACACCTACAAACATCTCTACAAAATCAGAGCCGCTGATGGAAAAGAAGGGCACTCCAGCTTCCCCGGCTACCGCTTTGGCCATCAGGGTTTTACCGGTGCCGGGTGCTCCAAACAAGAGTACTCCCTTAGGTATTTTGGCGCCAATTTCAATAAACTTCTGAGGATTTTTGAGGAATTCGACTACTTCCTCCATTTCCTCTTTGGCCTCATCTGCGCCGGCTACATCCTTAAAGGTTATTTTCACGTCCTCACCGGTCATCAACCTAGCCCGGCTGCGGCCAAATTGCATGACCCGGTTGCCGCCTCCCTGGCTCTGATTCATGATGAAGATCAGAAAGGCAATGAGTATTAATATGGGAAACAGGGTGGACAAAAGCGACATCCACCAAGGGGGTGGCTTTACTTCCTCTGTATTGTAAGCCACCTTTTTGTCCCGCAGGAACTGTATCACATTGCTCTCTTTGGAAACCGTGGTAGCATATTGGGTGCCATCGGTTAATTCTCCGGTTATATTGTAGACTAGCTCATCGACCTCTACCTGAGCATTTTTCACATGACCTTGTTCGATCTTTGTAAAAAATTCGGGTTCAGTCAACTCAGTAATCTGAATCTCTTCATTAGAGGTCAGTTCGATGGCAAATAAAGCTAACAGGACAATAAGGACATATATAGCAATATTTTTAAGGGCTCTATCCAAAATTTTTCCTCCCCTTCAAGCTGCAGTGAATTTCCGTCATATTGTAGCATAACCGCCTACCCTTTACAATCTAGACCATTTTCGTGAACTTGTCCGCCTAAGGTAGTTTTCACATCTGAACTAGCTTTTATCACAAGAATTCTCTGGGTGGACTCAGTAATAGCAGCAGGCTGGGTTACCATAAATCCCAGTACCGCATAAATTTCCTCCTCGTTGGCTAGCAGAGGAATCAGGTTGCGCTGGCGAGCCGGTATTTTTTGCTCCATAAAGTATTTTTTCAGGCTTTTGCGTCCCTTAAAACCCAAGGGGCGCAAGCGATCTCCTGCCCGGCGGGACCGCACCCACAATGGGCCTGGCATACGGTCTAGATCCAGACCGATCAAGCCAGGAGCGGGCTGCCACTCCTGGGCCGGTACAATGTCAAAAGAATAGGTTATGCCTAGTTCGTGAATATTTACCTGTCCCGGAACGGTCACCGGATAACAGAAGGAAGGGCTATCCAAAAGTTCCTTACTAAAAACCAGTTTTTCATAAACCTTGCCTACCCGGATACCTCCTGCTAAATGCAGCCTAAGGTTTGACCCCGGCTTATTAAGTATGTCTCTGATGCGCAACAGGTCTTCCTGGGACCAATCCCCCTGACCTGACACCTCCTGAAGTGCCCGCAGGATCAGGCGGCTCTGCAGGGCAGAAGGTTCCTGAGTAAGCTGCTGGATATCCAACTCTATTGCTGTTTCCTGCCAACGGGATATCTGGGGCCATTGGCGAAGAGCAATCTCATCCAAAGCTGCGTTTTCCTCCTGGGCAATGACTGCCAGGCGGTTGAGCGCTTCCACAATACGGGGATTAAAATGCTTCTGCAGATAAGGAATTAACTGCAAGCGAATACGATTGCGCACAAAAGCCGGGTCATCATTGGTTAGATCTTGGCAGAAGGGTAACTGGTTCTCCTGTATATAGTTTTCAATATCCTGACGGGTGACACATAACAGAGGTCGAATGAGCTGTCCATTAACAGGTCTTATGCCCTGTAATCCACGAATTCCGCTGCCCCGCAACAAATGCAGCAAGACACTTTCCGCCTGGTCATTCTGATGGTGGGCGGTGGCAATACGGTCGAATTTAAGCTGGTCCGCCAGTTCCCGGAAAAACTGGTAACGGCAATCCCGCCCTGCTTCTTCCAGGGACTTTTTATTTTGGGCAGCCAGGGCGGCCACGTTCTCTTTTTTCGTGTAACAGGGGATATCCCAGCGAAGACAGATTTCTTTAACCAGTTGTTCATCCTGGTCTGCTTGGCTGCGCAAGCCGTGGTTTAAGTGGGCAGCCGCCAGCTGGCCACCGTTGTCGGCGCACCACTGCTTTAAAATATGCAGCAGGGCTATGGAGTCAGCCCCCCCTGAAACCCCTACCAGTATTTTATTACCGGGGCCTGCCATGTGTTGGTCCCGTATATATCGTACCACAGTTTGATACATCAGGATGTCCTTGCCCTTATTTATTAGTTTCCTTATATTATATATGCTACCCGCAAATGGCCCCCTGTCAAACCTGTGGACAAAAAGCAGGGGGCCAGAATGTTTCTCAATGGTTGTCATGGCATAGATACTGCCACGCGCTGCGCGCTCACAATATTCACCTGAAGACCAGGCCACGATAAATGAAAACATGGCTGGTCTGCCTAAGCAGGATGTTTTGTTAGCCCGGTACCCCCTAAGTCGCACATCGAGCCGTTACTATATGGTGGCGACGGAACAGGTGCGAATGGTGAACCTACTGGCTA
>DLUN01000001.1 GCA_003444615.1 Syntrophomonas sp. | reverse complement strand
GCGGTCTTAAACAGTAAAACCATGGCAAATATAATCGTTGAGCAAATGGGGCTGGTTCCACTGCGTAGCTTTCACACGATTCATAATTACATCAATTTCAAAGATAACATTATTCGTTAAGGCAGCGTATCAGCTTATGCAGGTGAAAAATTGATAATCCCTATTAATATGAGGGATGGTAGTATTCTTGCTATTGGTAAAGGAAATCCGGAGTGGAATTATTCGGCTCCCCATGGTGCTGGTAGAGTATTGAGCAGGAGTAAAGCCAGGGAGGTCTTATCAATGGATGATTATAAAAACTCTATGGAAGGAATCTATACTACTTCTGTAAATAAACATACTTTGGACGAATCGCCTATGGCTTATAAGCCCCTGGCAGAAATCATGGCCAGCATCCAAGATACTGTGGATATATTGAAGATTATCAAACCTATCTACAATTTTAAGGCTTAACGAAGCCCATCACTACAATGGTCACCCGATAACAAGCCCACGATTAATGAAAATCTTATGCCTGTCATCTTCCGTGGCATTGCTGTGAAGATGCCCTCGCGGTGACAAAAAAGACGACTATATTGTCATTGCGAGCCCCGAAGGGGCGTGGCAATATCAATGCTGACTTACGCTTTGAGTTTACAGATCGCCGCGTCGCTTTGCTTCTCGCAATGACATGTCCGGAATCCATTTTCACAGCTAAGGAAGATTGCTGGCTCAAACCCTCTTTTGCAAATACATGCGCAGGGTTTCAGCACTGTCGTAAACTATATCAATAACATGCACACAACCTTGTTGTGCGCCTAGCTGGCCGGCCAGTTCCTTCTTGTTCATCCGCAAAATATCCAGCCCTATCAAGCCCTGTACATAATTACTGGATTCCCGGCACACCTTATCCGGTGCTTTAAGTAAGCCACCCCAGGCAGATTTTACCCGATGATCCGTTTTGTCCAGTTGTAAAACAGTATTGACTTGGTGGAATGTATCATTGAGTGAGCCAATCAGCCAATAGTCTTCTGGTGTTGCCATTAACTGCTGGTTTTTGAAGCGATTAAACAAGTATTTCTTTCGCTCTGGAAGGCCTATGTATTCAAACCAGGAATGAGTTGTTCGCTCCAGGTTGCTGTAGTAACGGCAGGTTCCTAATAAGAATTCATCGCCGGCCTGGGAATACTGTTCAGCACTGGCAAAGCCTCGTTCCTGAAAAATGAAGGTTTCACCTTGAAAAGCTCCAATAATACATTGATTTATGAGTTCCCTGTCCTGTTCTGAAATTAGGGGTTTCAAAATGGTTCTTAGTATTGGGCCGCTGCTCGCATAGGCTGATACTCCTCTTATCTCGTTTAATTCTATAGTGTTTTCGGTGAAACCACCTGGACAACCTAGCTTAACTAACTGAGCTCTCTGAATACAATAATCATTTATATTAATTTCCAAGACAGCTTTCTTTTCTGCGTATGAATCCAGGTAATGACAGGAAGATGTCAGGTTTTTATCAATACGCTCTACCTGCAGGTGCCAATCTCTTTGAAATACACAGTTCATTTTGTTCTCCTAAGCCAGTTTAATTTTGCCTTTATCTTACCATTGAGGTAAAAATGAATAAAGGATATTAATTTAGAAGGTGATCCAATGCGGGTGGGGGTTTTTTATCATCAAGATTTTGCGGAGCGCGGATATATTACTCTTCGCCATCGGGTTAAGCCAGCTTATGATGCCCTTTGCAAACAAGAATATGCCCGTAGATTAAAATTTTTTGAACCTGCAATAAGTCAACTTCACCACGACTTATTGAATCAAACCCATACGGAACGCCATATTGAAACAGTTAAGGCCGAAGGGTTCCACGAAGTAGCTCTCTTAAGTGCTGCCGGAGTAGTTAGTGCAGCAGAAATGCTGGCTACCGACCAATTAGACAGTGCCTTTTGCTTTGTGGGCACTGCTGGCCATCATGCTGGCCGTAACTATAGCTGGGGATTTTGCTATTACAATGATGTGGCCATGGCCGTTCTTCGTCTCAAGCAACTGGGAGTAAACAAAATCCTGATTTTGGACATGGATCCCCATTCAGGAGATGGTACGCGCGATTTAATAGCTTTAGACCCCAATATTATCCATATTAACTTTTTCGCTGATGAGGATTATTCTTATCAGGACAAAAAACTTAACAATTATGGCATACTCTTGGATAATGCAACTGATAAGGTGTTCTTACAAGCTTTGGATGAGTACCTCCCAAAAGCTGCCGGCGTGGAATTTATTATAGTTATATTTGGTCATGATTCTCACTGTGAAGACTATGGTGACTTTTATTTGACTGTTAATGGATACAGAGAATTTACCCGCCGCATGAAAAGTTTTTCCGACACCCGTCCCCTTCTGTACGTATTATCAGGAGGATCCCAGCCCCAAATAGCCGCTCAAGCTATTCCTGCTGTTATCGAATCATTATTGTAATTGTAGGCGGGGCGTCCGTATGGTATGGACGCCGCCGCTTAAAATAGGCTCGGTTTAAGAGATTATTAGGGAATAAAATTCATTTTCTTGGCTTCAAATGTCAACCAATCACGAAAATCGGGATGGGCAATATTTACTAATTCCTTGAACCGGGTACGTAAATTTTGCCCCTTTAAGTTGGCTACACCGTACTCAGTTACTACATACTGTACCTCCGTCCGGGATACAGTTGTAAATATTCCGTTGCTGAGGGTGGGAACAATCTTTGACTGCAGATTGCCTTCCTTATCAGTATAGGTTGAGTATAGCGCCAGGAAAGACTTGCCGCCCCGTGAACGCCAGGCCCCCTGTACAAAGTCCAATTGCCCGCCGGTTCCTGTGTACTGCTTAAATGAAATGGACTCCGATGCACATTGGCCGGTTAAATCAACTTCCATGGTTCCATTTACCGATATCAATTTATCATTTTTGCCGATTATATAAGGGTCATTAACAAATCTGGTGGAATGCATTTCTACCAAGGGATTTTCATCGATAAAATCATAAAGCTTTTTCGAACCCAGAGCGAAAGTGCCAATCCATTTATAAGGCATAAAATTCTTTTTGGCACATGTTATTACTCCTGCGTTATAGAGATCAACCATACTGTCCGCCAGCATCTCGGAATGAACTCCCAGGTCCTTTTTATCCATCAAAAAGTTTGCTACGGCATTGGGAATCCCACCAATTCCAATTTGTATGCATGATCCGTCTTCCACCATATCGGCGATGAACTTTCCAATGGCCTCATCCTTCTCATTTACTGGCACATTGGGTAGTTCTATTAAAGGGATATGGTTTTCTACCACTGCGTCAACTTCACTGATGTGCAAATGGTTGGTTCCATAAGTACGGGGCATATTTTCATTAACTTCCAGAACAACTTTTACTCCAGGCGTCTTAGCTGTTTCCCACCCCCAGTCAACATTGCATCCGGTACTAAAAAAGCCGTGTTTATCCATAGGCGACACTACTAAGCCCACTACATCACTTTGGCGACAACGGTTTACCATTTCCACCGCTTCACCCAAACGAACCGGAGTATATGTGAACAAGCCTTTACCTACAAAATCTCTTACTACCGGACCACAAAAACCGGTATCAATTACCACTTTCCCCACCAAATCCGGGTGATAAAGGTCAAACCAGCGTACATCAACTCCACTTAAATAGGTAACATTATCCAACTCCCCCTGTCTAACTCGAGCAGCCACCGCATTGATCAAAGCCAGCGGCTGTCCATTGGAGAGAGGCGATACCACTAAATCGCCCGACTTAACCAATTTAGCTGCTTCTTCCGAACTAGTGAGTTTCGCTTTATACATCTCTTGCCATCGGTTCAAGTTTAACCCTCCTTAATTCTATTTGCCCTTAAATTCAGCTTTTCTGCCTTCTAAGAAAGCCTTCATTCCCTCTGTTTTGTCTTCGGTAGCAAATAGCACAGAGAACTTTTCACGTTCCATCATAGTACCGACAGTAGGATCTAGGTGCTCGCTTAATTCAAGCAGTTCTTTGATCATGGGAACTACTAGAGGTGGTTTACGGCTTAGCCTTCTGGCCATTTTTTGCGTAACTTCCTCTAATTGGTCAGCAGGTACCACTTTAGTTACCAAACCAATCTGCTCGGCCCGCTGACTATCGATTATTTCCCCCGTAAGAATTAATTCCTTAGCCCTAGAACAACCAACCACTCTCGCTAGCCTCTGGGTACCGCCACCTGCTGGGAAAACACCCAGATTTATTTCCGGGAAACCAAATTTGCAATTATCTGCAGCAATACGAAAATCGCAGCCCAGGGCTATTTCACAACCTCCTCCTAAAGCCAGACCAGCCATGCAGGCAATAGTCGCTTTGGGCAGTCTATTGAGTTTAGCTCCCATTAAGTGAGCTTGCTGAATATAGTCGCGCACTTCTAATGGACCATAATCCACAAAATCTCGAATATCTGCTCCGGCTGCAAAAACCTTATCACTGCCCTTCAAGACCAGAACCCTTATGTTATTATCGCTGGCTATCTCATCTAAAGCTGTGGAGATTTCCTGCAGCATTTGCAAATTAATTGCATTCATGGCTTCAGGACGGTTTAACTGAATAGTGGCAATTGCATCATCTTTTGAAAATACTATTGTGTTAAACCCCATTACACTTTACTCCCCCTTTGTTCTTTTCTCGCTGCCAATGTAAGCAAAAAGCAAGCCATGCCTAAACCCCCAATATTTAAGCTTTGAAAGCTTTGCCTTTTGAAATAATGTTTCAGATAAGCACCGTGCTATAGCCATACCCTATAGTTGGCTGGGAATCCCCGCCTTTGTTCCAGGACTGCAACATGTTCCGGTTATGAAACTTGTCTAGCATTTTCGGGAGTGGACCCGCATAAAATGTGGCGTATTAGGATTGGCTAGGAGGGAGTCACCATGAACCATAGCAATGTAATTGTGGTTATGACGGATCAAGCCGGTGTAATACAGGAAATCCATGGAAGAAATAATATAACCGGCCTAGAATGCGGCACTCCTATAGCTGATGAATGGCTGCCTCTTAATGGACATCAGGAAGGATGGGCATACATAGGCAATAATGCCTATCGTTATCAACGTTTTGATCTAAGCCATCATTCTGGTTCCCTTTATGTTTTGCACTTGCATCCAGATAAAACCAACCAGGATTCCTGGACAATAAATAGCTATCAGCCAAAGAAACCTTATGGCCATGCCATAACTGGAAAAATCATAGGTTCCAGCCCAATAATATCTGAACTACGGAATACGCTGTTGGAAATTGCTGCATCCCCTTCCTCGGTTTTAATTACCGGTGAAAGCGGTACAGGCAAAGAACTTTTTGCTCAGGCTATTCATTACTGTAGTAAACGAGCTAAAGGGCCATTTATTAAACTTAACTGTGCCGCGATACCTGAAAGTTTACTGGAATCCGAGTTGTTTGGTTATGTAGAGGGTGCTTTTACTGGTGCACGTAGAGGAGGAAGGACGGGTAAATTTGAGCTGGCTAACGAGGGTACCATATTTTTAGACGAAATTGGAGACATGCCTTTAACTATGCAGGCCAAATTATTGCGGGTTGTACAGGAAAAAGAAATAGAAAGAATTGGAGATGATCGTCCCACGGCCATAGATGTACGAATTATTTCAGCAACTAATAAGGATTTATCTGCGTTAATCAGTCAAAATCGTTTTCGATTAGATCTTTATTACCGCTTGAATGTGGTCAACCTTCACATACCCGCATTACGTGAACGTAAAGAAGATATTCCCCTATTGACCTCACACTTTATCCAAGAATTGAATAGAAAACTAGGAAGGCAAATTCGGGATGTCAATGATGCAGCCATGGCTTTATTGATGCAATACCACTGGCCAGG
>DLUN01000054.1:2143-2940 GCA_003444615.1 Syntrophomonas sp. | reverse complement strand
TTATATAGCGGCGAGCTTCGTTAGTTACGGCAAACATGGGGATCACCTGCTTTGTATGTCTAACATCCCCATGATAACTACTCTTTTAACTAAATACAAGCGGCAACGCCAGGCCTTATAAGTCGTCAATATTATTTTTGTAATAATGCCCTTTCAGGCAGGATTTTAGGAAAGTATGTCGAATAGCGATTATTTGTATGTGTGGTTTTTGTGTCAATTTATGGCAATAAATTCATGGGGAGGTAAGAGTACTTATGAGTTGGAGGAAGCTGGGGGTTCTCCTGTTGGTGTTGATTTTTGCAGCTACCATGGTAGTGGGCTGTGGAGGCTCTCAGGATAATGATTCTCAGGCACCAGATCAGGCTCAACAAGAGGAATTTAAGGTTGGTTTTATCTACATTGGCGCTCCTGGTGATGCAGGATGGACTTTTGCCCATGATGAAGGAAGAAAGTATCTGGAAGAGCAGATTCCTGGTATAACCACCGTTACCCTGGAGAATGTCTCCGAGGGAGCGGATGCGGAACGCTACATGGAGCAGCTGGTTCAGGAAGGATGCAATGTAGTAGTGGCGAACAGCTTTGGCTATGGTGATCCTATGATGGAAGTAGCCAAGCGCTATCCCGATGTTACTTTCCTGCACTGTTCAGGACTGAATACTGCGGATAACCTTTCTACATATTTCGGTCGTATTTATCAGGCCCGCTATTTGAGCGGTATGGTGGCAGGCGCCATGACCCAGGCCAACAAAATTGGCTATGCGGCTGCCTATCCAATTCCCGAAGTTATTCGTGGTATC
>DLUN01000054.1:0-2016 GCA_003444615.1 Syntrophomonas sp. | reverse complement strand
GCTTCTCCTACTGTGGTAACGCTGGGATCGAGCAGATTGTCTAAAAATCTTTGTAACAAGAGATCGTGGTAAGCAACATATTGATTATACCCTATCCCATAGGTGCTGGGTGCTATGTAGGAAATCTCCTTAGCCAGCATGCTTCTTACCAGGCTTTTGTAGTAATAATCATAATTTCCCACCGGTGAATCATGGGCAATGGAATAGCCGGAATGACATCCGGTACTGATCATTACATGGCCAGGTGATTTTACCATAGCGTCAAGATCCTGGCTCGTCAGAGGATTGTTTTCCTTAGGATAGGTGCCGGCTGTCANNATTCCCGAAGTTATTCGTGGTATCAACGCTTTCACCCTGGGTGTGCAAGCTGTTGTTCTAGGGCAGCTCCCGCCGGAAAAGGCAGTCCCATAATTCCCGGCCCCATGCTGACAACTATAACATCAGGCTGAAAGACCGCCCGGGCAGCCAGTAAACCAGAATAAATATTAACCGCCTCCACATCCCCGCCAAAGGCGTGCCCCACCGTAACCGTTCCCTGCAGCAGGCCCTCTTTTACCAGCCATTCCACCGTCCGGCTGAATTTTAATGGCAGAGCCGCTCCGTCCGTCATTATGTAAGCGGTTTTCAGGCCGGCATGATGCAGTTCCACCGCCAGGGGTCCCAGCATGGAATGCAGAGTAGCGGCCAGCACCGGCCTTAGGATAGGTGCTGGCCGTCATATGGTTGCAGTGAGTCCACAGCATATTTAAATATACATTTTGCAATGCGGTAGTTACATCTGTTGCCGTCCATCCGCTAGGGCAGTTGGTGGGATCATAAAGGTAAACTTTATCCATAGCAAAGTTCGGGCTGTCGGCAATATTACCCTGGGAGGAGAAGTATTTGGTCAAGACTGGCATCAAGGTAACCTGCACCTGAACTGGCCAATCCACAGTGTCGGCATCCAATTGAAATATGGCCGCATTGTGCAAGGAAATAGGAGTGCAATAAGCGTTGATAATTTCTATTAACTGGCTTGGCTTATCGGCAAAGACCCGTCCTACAGCCGCATCCAGTCTAGGCTGCTTGATATTGTCGGGATCAACGTTGTCATAACTTCCATAAGGGACATCCGTCATGATCATTCCCCTATCGGAGTCAACAATGGTGGGGTTTTGTCCGCCCCCGGACATATCATCATAATATTCTTCTTCCCAACGTCTGCCATCACCATCTATGTTAAGGGTGGGATCAATACGTCGGAAAAAGGGTACCACCTGATCATCTCCGATGATAGCTATGTTTTTGATGCTCTTCTGCCTGGATATATCACCTATAAAGCTGTCAATAAGCTCTCCCGCCAGAGAACGATCAGCGGGGTTTTCATAATTCAGGGATTCATAGCTTCTGTAGCCGTTTTCTATATGAATTTCTTGACTTAAATTATAGACCACCCCATTGTAATCCCTGGCATAACTAGCCAAACATTCCAGGAGGTCATAGAAGTCCGCTATGTCATTGTTGTTTTCATCTTCTCCATCTTTCATGCCGGTATCCCTGAATTCTGCATATAAACCATTAAAATCGGTAATAACAGCCAGCTCCGGTTTGCTGGTCACATTGATAATTTCACTATCTACTCGATCGTTTCCCAGATACAGTTCGAGTTCAATTTTCGCCGGAACTTGTCCTGGGATTTGCAGGGTGCAGCTGTATACGCCATCTTGAGCGGCCAGATCCCCGAAAAAGGCGCCGTCCGAGAGCCGGTATTTTTCCCCACTGCCGGCTATCCTTACACTCAAGTCAGCCTTTCCCGAGGTATCCCGTTGGCCGTCCAGGCCAGTCAGGGTAGCATAAACCAAAATATTACCGTTGGGCATAATGTTATAAGAGGAAACACCCAGTTTGGCGTTGCCATAAACTAGGCTCCTCCGCCCGAATCCGGTATGGTGATGATCGTCTTCAAAACTTACCTCTACTGCAGCCAGCTCTGATAGTTGGCTGACATCTACATTTAAAGCCTCCCATTGTCCCCTG
>DLUN01000195.1:7667-8405 GCA_003444615.1 Syntrophomonas sp. | reverse complement strand
ATTAAACTCATGCAAAATTTTAGCTGAAACCATTGCCGATTATATACCCGGCGGCATAATGTTCGGCTACATAGACGGTGATACTATTGCCTGGGTTAAATCATCACAACAATTTAATGTCGAACTTTTTACGGTTGGCTATCAAATAGGTGCCGATACAGGGACTATGCAGACCATTCGGGAAAACAAAACAATANNAATAGTTTTGCTGGACGCCTTAAAGATGAAAGAAGAAGTCTTTCAAAATCACTAGCAAAGGAGTGACAGCTCATGATAGCTTTATCGGAATTGAATTCATGCAAAATTCTAGCTGAAGCCATTGCCGATTACATACCCGGCGGTATAATGTTCGGGTATATTGATGGGGACACCATAGAATGGGTTAAATCATCACAAAAATTCGATATTGAACTTTTTAAAGTCGGCTATAAATTTGGTGCCGACACAGGGACTATGAAAACCATTCGGGAAAACAAAACAATAATACAGGATGTACCTCGGAGTGTTTATGGTATGCGTTTGTCAATAATTTCCATACCAGTTGTTAACGATAGCGGCAATGCAGTTGGAGCTATGGCCATAGTCTTTCCTAAAATTCATCCGGTTGCAGCTTCTTTTAATGACTTTGCCCCCATCCTGGCCGAGCTGTTTCATGAGGGGGCATTTATATTCATGACAGATTTGACCCAGGTTGCCTACCGGCAGGCTTCCCCCAAATTTGATATGCCTTCTATTGCC
>DLUN01000195.1:3786-7591 GCA_003444615.1 Syntrophomonas sp. | reverse complement strand
AGGTTATTCAATCCAAACAACCTATGAGTTATGAAGTGGACGAAACCAAGTGGGGAGTTCCCATATACGCAGCCTGTTTTCCTTTGTTTGAAGATGAGGAGAAACAAAATATCGTGGCTACCCTAAATATCATTCTGCCCAAAGTTACCGCAAACAATCTACGGGAAATGGCTAATAATCTAGAAAACGGCCTGTCTGGCATTTCTGCGGCCATTGAGGAACTGACCTCATCTGCCTCAGAAATACATACCAACGAACAATCCTTAAACAACAGTATTACAGAAATCATCGATATTTCCGAACAGATAAACGATGTATCAGCATTTATCAAAGAAATCGCCGATGAAACTAAAATGCTAGGATTAAACGCTGCTATTGAAGCAGCTCGGGCCGGAGATGCCGGTCGAGGTTTTGGCGTTGTAGCTGAAGAAATCAGAAAGTTATCGGATCAGTCTAAGAGTACTGTTCCTCAAATCACCGAGCTTACCCATAACATAATGCTTAAAGTGGACGAAGCCAGTAAAAAGAGCCAGAGCTCCTTATCAGCCAGCCAGGAACAAGCCGCAGCCACGGAAGAAATTACTGCTAGCATAGAGGAAATCTCCGCCATGTCCACAGAATTAGCCAAAATAGCAAAACAGCTATAGCTAAGCGTACTGGGTACCTCACCGGAACCGGAAAAAATTCAGTTCTCACGGATTATCATCCGGGTTAATAACAATAACGCCCTCCCCTGGTGCCAGGGAAGGGCGTTTTAATCTCTGCTATATATTAGAACTTAATGGTATGATTTATAATCTGTTCATACAACTCAGAGGTAAGCTCTACATACACGTTCTTCTCTGGGTGTAGGAAATAGAGCGGGTCTTTGATAACCGACGGATCGAAGCCTTCTTTCTGTAACTGGGTCTTTACCTGCTTGAAGCTGTTGGTGGCGTCTATGGTATCACGCAGGCGGATAAAATAGGGTCGAGCATAGGACGGCAGTTGTTCACACACATACGCTCCCAGCTTAGCCCAGTCGATAACCTCCCCATCCAGCAACTTAATAGCAGCCATGCCGCAGCGTCCTTCCATCCCGGGTACCTGTACGCCATAAACGTTAACATCCTCCATTTGCCCGTACCTATTGACCACATTCGATACCTGAGTGGTGGATACATTTTCGCTCTTCCAACGGAAAGTATCCCCCAACCGGTCTACGAAGGAGAAATAATCATTCTCCGCCAGACATACCAGGTCTCCACTGTTAAAGTAGCAGTCTCCTTCCTTTAACACATTGCGCATGATCTTTTCCTCAGTTGCCTGGGGATTATTAACATACCCGGCGAAAACGTTCAGTTCATTTATCTCACAGATCAGAAGCCCGGTCTCGCCCACTTCACACTTTATAGCATAACCATTTTCATCTCGTATTATCTCGCCGGTGTTGGGATCACATTTAATTATCTCGCCCTGCCTTCTGCCCAGCATATTTAGGTTGCCGCACATGCCGGGAATCTCCTCCAGATTTAAGAAGGACCCTACCCCTTCGGTAGCACCGTAGATTTCTTTGAGAACCTCGATGCCGAACCGCTTGCGGAAAGGCTCCATGAGATCTCCGCGCATGCCATTGCCCACCACAAATCTTAACGGATTATCAGCATCATCTGGCTGGGGCGGCTGGTTGTAAATGTAGCGACACAGCTCGCCCACATAAATAAAGAAGCTAACATTGTGTTTACGCACATCCTTCCAGAAGTTGCGGGCTGAAAACTTGCGCCGCAGGACCATGGTGGCACCGGATATAATAGTGGCGGAGTAGCCAATATCGAACCCGCTGTTGTGATAAAGGGGCAGGACCATATACTGTACCGTTTCCGGAGTCATCTCCCCAAAAATCTTAAACAAATTCCCGAGAATTAACCAGCGTTTCTGGGTCACTGCACAAGCTTTGGGAAAACCGGTGGTTCCCGAAGTGTAAATATAGACAATTACATCATCGCTGGTAACCGTCCCGGTGGTAGATGGATTCTGGTCCGAGGCTGCCGCCAGCAATGGCGCCAGGTCTTTGATGTCCTCAGGCATATCTATACTCTGTCCCTCATTTTCGGCAAACACATAGCCAGGCTCCAACAAGCGCACTTGATCCCTTATCTCAAGGAAAGGCTCCAACAGTTCATGCCCCACGATTAGCATTTTAGCATCACAGATATTCAGGGCATGGGCTAGCACCTCTTTGCGCACCCCATTATTGATAAGAGATACGATTACTCCCAACTTACTGAGTCCAGAAGCCGCTATGAGAAACTCCGGCCGGTTCTCCATTAGGAGCGCCACAACGTCTCCCTTTTTCAAACCAAGGGAGCCAAAGTAATTGGCATAGCGGTTAGCCAGGCTATTCAACTCACCGAAGGTAATGATGCGGTCCTC
This sequence comes from Syntrophomonas sp., assembly GCA_003444615.1. Classification (GTDB taxonomy): domain Bacteria; phylum Bacillota; class Syntrophomonadia; order Syntrophomonadales; family Syntrophomonadaceae; genus DTU018. The sequence continues at coordinate 5,179 of DLUN01000195.1, read as the reverse complement.
AAAAACTATGGCGGGATGATTTTGCAGAGCTTCAGCCTGATACTCTAGTTCTGAACCAAGAGACATGATCTGAGTTTGCGCCAGGCTGGCAATGGTTTCAAGTGGGCTTTTCCTAACACTTTCCATAGTAATAATTCCCCCTTAACTCTTTTGATCGTCCTCACTGTATCCGCCTATTCATAGGTATAATCAACATACCATATCCAGGTACAACCAGAGAAGGGAGAATCACCAAAAAAATACCTGACCCGCCTCTTTATAACTCTCGTTCCAAAGCTTCTAAAGCCCTTTCAAAGGCATGGGCATCGTTTTCCGGAATAATACTTCTAATGCGTTGATTATATTCCACCACGGCGGGAACAACTTCCTCGACCACCTCCCTGCCTCGAGGGGTAAGACTTATCTTTAAGCTTCGGCGATCCTCAGGGTCTTCCTTTCTAACTACCAACCCTTCTTTTTCCAGGCGGTCCACCAATCCGGTTACCACGGGGCTGTCCAGTTGAATAGCCCCAGCAATGTCCTTTAGACTGCTGCCGTCCTGGGCGGATAAAAACAATAGAACCCAGGATTGTACAATAGTTATACCATAGGGTGCCAGTTTATTATTGTAATAGCGGGTCATTTTACGAGATATTGCTCCTAAACGAAAACAGTAAAAATCATTGAAATCCATACTCTAACTCCTTTACTAGACTACTTCTGCATCTTACCACAGGCATTTTACTTATTATAATATTATTTTGTTATTGTAATATTATTATAATACATGTTATTGTGTAAACAAATAAAAATAGCTTGGGGGAATAACCATGAGCGAATGGAAAAAATCCGGATGTGCATTGTGCAATCAGAACTGTGGTTTGGAGTTGTTAATTGAAAACAATCGCATTGTCAAAGTACGGGGAGACAAAAGCAACCCCCGTAGCCAGGGATATATCTGTCGCAAAGGTAGGAACATCGCCTACTTCCAGCATCATGAGCAGAGGTTGAAGTACCCCCTGAAAAAAGTGAACGGTGAATTTGTGCGCATAAGCTGGGAACAGGCTATCGCTGAGATCGCTGCTCGTTTGCAGGAAATAAAAGATAAGTACGGCCCTCGTTCTATCGCCTATATGGGCGGAGGAGGACAATCCTGCCACTTTGAGGCTGCTTTTGGCGTGCGCCTGCTGCGGGGTCTGGGTTCCCGTTATCATTACAGTGCTCTAGGCCAGGAACTGACGGGACACTTTTGGGTTCAGGGAAGAGCCCTGGGACGCCAGTACCTGGGAACTGTTCCTGATGAGGAAAATGCCGACATGTTAGTGGCTATCGGCTGGAACGGTATGGAAAGTCATCAAATGCCCCGTGCTCCCCTGGTCCTGCGGGAGTTTTCCAAAAACCCGAACAAAATTTT
>DLUN01000195.1:1408-3465 GCA_003444615.1 Syntrophomonas sp. | reverse complement strand
ATAATAATACAGGAAGGCTGGTATAATCAAGACTACATAGACCAGCACGTAACTGGTTTTCCAGAGATTTGGCCTTATCTGAAAGATTTTGATATAACCGCTGCCTTAAAGGTCTGTGAATTGGAGTATGAACAGGTGAGCGAATTCGCCCGCCTGATGGCTACCCGTAAGGTTGGCCTGCACACTGACTTGGGAGTCTTGATGAACCGCCACTCCACCCTAGTTTCCTGCCTGGTAATGGTACTTCTGGCTCTGTGCGGTCAGATTGGATTACCGGGCACCAATATGATACCCGGATATTTCATGCCTTTGGGAGCCCATAGCGACGAGCGCAAACCCAACAACTGGAAAACAGTTACTACTGGCTTCCCCATCATTATGGGTTATGCTCCTCCCAATGTCCTGCCCGAAGAAATTATGTCCGATCACCCGGAACGGACCCGGGCGGTAATATGTACCCAATCTAACCCCTTACGCTCTTATGCCGATACCAGTGCCTATGAGGAAGCTTTCCAGCAGCTGGATCTACTGGTGACCTGTGAAATCAGCATGACCGAAACTGCCCAGCTTTCCCATTATGTATTACCCTCCCGTTCCACTTATGAGTCCTGGGACAGTACCTTCTTCTACTGGACGGTGCCAGGGGTGTATTTTCAAATGCGCCGGCCAGTGGTAGAGCCTGAGGGTGAGCCCCTGGAAATATCGGAAATTCACCTGCGTATTGCTGATGCCCTGGGACTCATTCCCGAGCTTCCCCAGGAACTGTACGAAAAGGCTGGCAACCGCCTAGAATATGGCCTGGAGTTGATGAAGTACCTGCAAGCCCATCCCGAGCATATTGGTATAACGCCTTTTATTTTGGGTAAAACCCTGGGTCCGGCATTGGGTTCTACTAATCTGGCTGCTTTATGGGGATTGCTGCAAAACCTTCCCAAGGCCTCCCGGGAAAACGCAGTGCGAGCAGGGTTTAAGAAAGGGCCGATGATGGGCGAGGAAATATTCCAAGCTATTTTGGACCATCCCGAAGGAATTTGGATAGGAAAAATTGATCCGGAGAACAATTTTGCCCAGCTAAAGACCGAAGATGGCCGGGTTAATGTATATATTCCGGAAATGATTGAATGGCTGGCCGATGTTACCCCCGAACGGGAAGCCCAGGCTCTTAAAAGCCGGGAAAAATATCCCCTTATTTTAATGGCCGGTCGTCACACCAGCATGAATGCCAATACCCTGATGCGTAATCCCGACTGGAATGAAGGCAAAAGAGCCTGCACCCTGGCTTTGCATCCCCGGGACGGTGAGAAACTGGGACTAAAAGACGGGCAGCTGGCTCGTGTCACTACCGAAGCTGGCAGCGCGGAAATCGAAGTGGAAATCACCACACAGGTACGTCCTGGTACAGTTATGATCCCCCATGGTTTTGGCTTGGATTATCAGGGAAATATCTACGGAATTAATGTGAACAAGTTAACCAAAAATACCCACCGGGATCCGTTCACGGCTACTCCGCTGCACCGTTATGTACCCTGTCGGGTGGAGACAGTTTAGCAGTACCGCAAAAAAGGGGGGACGTTCCCCCTTTTTGTACTTTCCGGAAAATCCTATCAACGCCCAGGGAACATTGATACTCCTTCCACATATGCATGCCAAAAAACCATTATCTGAATCGCGGTGGGTGGTCCTTCACCGGTATTCTCACTAATACTGATAAGATAGTGTAAACCAGCTGTCTGTACTGATATCGTAGGCACTCCTCCTACTTCGCCTTCCTCTACCAATTTGCATTCGCTATATAAGTTTGGATCACGATAAAATTTCCAAGCGTCGCTAATACTGTAGGAGGTTGCATACATTACGGTGCCGTCTCCCCCATCCCATTCATCTACATAGCCTATCTGGGCATCGGGCAAAAGCGGGATTATTGCACTCATATTACCAGGCAGCTCTGAGGTTGGCATCTGGTAACCCGGAACATCTCCCGAATCGTAATCGTTATTACCCTCATCAAAGCTATATCCATATCCATCACCGTAATAGCTGTAGTCATCTCTATCATC
>DLUN01000195.1:0-1177 GCA_003444615.1 Syntrophomonas sp. | reverse complement strand
TATCATCATCATAGCTGTAGTCATTGCCATCCATAGGCAGCGGCTCGAAAGTCTCAGCACTCTCGTAAACCCGGACCGCAATCAAAACTGCCATCTCCCGGGTACAAGTCCCCTTTGGATGAAAGCGATAGTCTGATCCCTTGATTAGTTCCCATCCCCCCATGTAATGCACAGCTTCCTGGGCATAAGGGGAAATCTCATCGGAATCCATAAAAATAGCAAAAGCAGCCCCATCTTTCAGAGCGCCCATAGCCTGAATGGTTCTATACATCATGGCGGCTACCTGTTCTCTGGTAATTAAGTTATGAGGAGAGAAAAGGCGCCTTACCTCATCAGTCCCGCTTACAATACCTAGCTCATAGGCTTTTATTATTTCCGGATTACTGGTATCAGTAAATATTCCCCTATTGCTTACTTCAACAACATCTCCGGTTCCTTTTTCATAAAGCTTTACCGCGATCTCGGCAAATTCTTCCCGGGTTATGGGGGCATTCATTTGCTGGCGTATCCGGTCAGTAATCAGCCCATATTCCAGTGCCTTATCAAGTTCTGGCACCGCCCACTGACTGGCTCCCTGGTAACCTTGCGCCTGAACTGGAGCAACCCCCATCAACAGGAAGGCTAACACCAGCAGCAACAAAGCGAACTTCCTGTGTGGAATCATTTTTATCCCCCGCTTTTCCTAAAGAGAGCAGTTTGCCTGTGCTCTCTGCCGTATTTTGCCTCTACTATTGGCACTGTATGAAATCGAGCATCATTACGCTTCGGGAGAAGGAGGCTTGGGCATCCTTCTCCCGCAGTGATTGGAGTAAACCTTATTCGCTGATTTCTACGCCGATACTAAGCATTCCGTTTTCTAAATCGTATTGTATAGAGACGGTGGTTTTTTCACCTTTTCGGGCAGCATATGATGAGACCGTATCACTGGAATACTCAAACGGTTCATCGGTAAAGCCCTCATCCTTTACTTTCTCCACATACTGTTCAAAATCTGATTTCTCAACTTCCTCAATAATGATTCCGCAAACCGTATTGGAGTTTATGACCGATGTTATTTTGCCTTTAGTGAATTTGGGTATGAACGTGGCAGCACCATCATCAGGCCATTCGGTATCACCAAAACTGAACTCTTCCCCATCTTCACCTTTGATGCTTACTTTACCGCCCTCGATGTCAA
>DLUN01000194.1 GCA_003444615.1 Syntrophomonas sp. | reverse complement strand
GGAATGGCCCTTCGTCTTTTGGTGATTATCAGTAGCTGCGCCTCTTTTTTTGCTCTAGTCAGTCCGGCGAAGGCACTGCGAATGTTGAGCCTGTTTGGAACGCGTTGGGCTTTGACTTTTAATCTGGCCCTGCGTTTGGTGCCCCTGATGATGGAAGAATATCACCGTATATCGGAAGTGCAACGCTGCCGGGGCGTAGAGTGGAGTAGCGGAGGTTTGATGAATCGGGTTAAAAACTTTTTCCCGGTTAGCTCCATACTATTGTTATCCAGTCTGGAACGTTCGGTTGCCATGGCTGAATCCATGTATGGACGGGGTTTTGGCAGCGGACCCCGCACCAGTTATTATCAAGATACCTGGCAAGGGCATGACAGTTTAGCTGCACTATGCTTAACAATTGCCGGAGCTATAAGCATCGGGGCCATGATTCTGGGATGGTCAGAGTATTCCTATTATCCGCAGTTGAGCTCAGTCCTATGGGCGGAAATGTGGCCGGCTCTGGCTATAGCCGGTTTGCTGGTAGTACCTGCACTGGGAAAAGGGGGTGATCTTGCTGCCGCTACTGATGAGCTTACAGAAAGTGAGTTATACTTATCCAGCCAGCAAGCACCCTGATTTACAGGATATAAACTTGGAATTGCTTAAGGGACAGTCGGTTCTGCTAACTGGTCCCTCGGGCAGCGGAAAATCTACTCTTCTCAGGGTTATGGGCGGGTTGGCACCGCGTTTTTATGGAGGCAGATTGCAGGGGCAGATTAAGCTCTTTGGTAAAGACCTGAGGCAGTGGACCCATCGAGATTTATCCCGGTATATAGGAGTTCTGTTCCAGGACCCGGAAAGCCAGCTGGTAACTACCCGGGTTGATCAGGAACTGGTTTTCGGCATGGAAAATGTGGGCTATGCCCGGGCTTTGATGCAGGATAGGCTGCAAGAAATAGCGGCAGTATTTGCTATGCAGCCCTGGCTGTATTATCCTACCCTGCACTTGTCCGGGGGATGGAAGCAAAAGACCGTTTTGGCATCTATAATGGCGGTGCGGCCCCGACTGTTATTACTGGATGAACCTTTGTCCCAATTAGATGGGGATTCAGCAGAACAATTTCTGGATTATTTGGACCGGTGCCGGCACCTTTGGGGAATGTCGGTGGTAATAGCCGAGCATCGACTGGACAAGCTGGTTAAGCGGGTGGATAAGGTACTATATATTCGCCAGGGAAGGATACAGTCGCAACCTACTGAAAGAATCAGCTGGCTATTAGGCAATGGGGAAACTGAGGACTGTCTAGCAACGAAGAGATTACCTGTTCCCAGTAAAGGGCGGCGTTTGGCGGGACTCAAAGATGTAAAATTCTGTTATCCTAATGCTGATCAACCTGTATTAAAACAACTCAGCTTGGATTTACACGCGGGGGAAATAACCTGTTTAATGGGGGCTAATGGAGCAGGTAAGACCACCCTATTAAAACTGCTTATGGGAACCCTGAAACCCTGCCAGGGGCAAGTGGACATCTGCGGAGAGAATCCCTACCGTATGCCAGCCCCCCAGTTAGCCAGAAAAGTCGGATACCTGTCTCAGGAACCGGGGGATTATCTCTTCTCGCCCACGGTACGTCAGGAAATAGAATTCACCTATCGCAGTTTGCAATTAAAGGATTACTCGCGCGTAGATAGGATGCTTGAGCAATTGCACCTGCAGCCTTTGGCTCAGCGCAACCCCCGTGATTTAAGCTGGGGTGAACGGCAGAGAACTGCTTTGGCTTCAATTCTGGTGGCTCAGCCGCAAGTGCTGCTTTTGGATGAGCCAACCCGGGGCTTGGATTACAGGTTAAAAAATGATTTGGCCATTATGCTCCGGGATGTGGCCCGTCAGGGGACAGCTATCTTGGTAGCCACCCATGACCACAACTGGGCTAACTCTTTTACGGATCGAGTTTTATATTTACAGCACGGATCCATAGTGGATATTGCTGATGATAAAAACCCAGGGGAGGAAAGGCTGGAAGTATGGCCAGGACAAGTCTGATACCGTTAATTTTACTAGGAGTAGTTGCGGCTGCCTCTTTGGGGGTTACCCTGGGCTTCTGGCCGGTTGTATCACTCAATTGGGGACTGGTAAGCACCTTAGTGCTCCTGGTTTTTTTAGGGCTCTTAATGTGGGAATCCGGCCGCCGGCCAGTTAACACCATGGTAATTTCAGTAACGGCTACCCTGGCAGCTCTGGCGTCTTTGGGGAGAATTGTTTTTGCGGCGGTAGCCAGCGTTCAGCCCGCCACTTTTTTGGTGTTGTTGAGTGGTTATGTTTTTGGCAGCCGCACTGGTTTTGTAGTAGGAACTATGACGGGGCTGATTTCCAACTTCTTTGTTGGCCATGGTCCTTGGACTCTTTGGCAGATGATGGCCTGGGGAATATGCGGGCTTTTGGGTGGAGTCCTGGGCAAAGGCAAGAGCCAATTAACCTTAATGCCATTTCTGGTCATGTCAGCCGGAGCGGGTTATTTTTACGGTTTATTTATGAACACCTGGCATTGGCTAAACTTAGTTTACCCCCTGAATTGGCAGACCCTGGTTGCTGTTTGGGCCAGCAGTTTTGTATTTGATACTCTGCATGCATTTGGCAACGTAATCTTTGCCATTGTTTTCGGGCGGACTTTCTTTGATCACTTGGTACGTTACCGGAACCGGTTCCTGCCAGTGAATGTCATCGGCAGAACACACCCCGATGAATGAAAACATCGCTGGACGGCCAATGACACTAAGAAAACTATTTTCGCAGCAATGACAAGAGGATGGCCTAATCCATCCTCTGTTAATTAATATCGATTTTCTTTCCCGGCTCCCGGGTGGGGGATGCTTTCGGAAGAACAATTTTCAGGATACCATCTCGATACTCGGCATTTATCTTTTCTGGCTGAATATTATCAACCCAAAAGCTTCGGGAAACTTCACCGTAAGATCGTTCCCGTCTCACGTAATCCCGCTCATTCTCATCCACAGTTTGCTGACGCTGCGCTCTTATGGTTAGCTGGCCGTCCTGCCATTCAACCTCGATGTCTTGTTTTTCGTAACCTGGCATCTCTGCCTCTAAAATGTATTCAGCAGCGGTCTCTTTAATATCGGTGCGAATAGACGATAGAGCTGGAAGCCAAGGATGATCCAGCCAATTTCCCCACCCGGCAGGACCCAACAGTCCTTTCATGAAGTCCGTAGGAAAAAGACCTCCTGGTTTGCCGTAGGGACGCATCTGCCTGTTCACAAACAAACCACCTCCTTTGCTTTTTTATATTTTGTGTAAGTAGTTGAAAATCAATTCTCAACTCAAAATAGCTGGGGGACCATTCAGGTGATATTATTGAGAATAGTAGTTTGCTGCAATAAAAAAAGGAATTAAGCACGCTGATACCGAAAACAGTGGCAGACAAATATGGCAGGGGGAATTTAATGAGCAGCAAAAAATGGCACGAATACTCGGAGGACGAAATTTTACAGGCTAATATAGAAAAATACCAGCGGGATGACATTGTAAAATTTTACGAGGATTTTGAGGAACCGCGTTATACCTACATAGAATACCAGATTATACTGGCAGCAGTCTTAAAAGCTCTGCGAGAAAAGTTAGGCCGTCCGGTGAGAGCAGTGGATATGTGCGGCGGTGCCGGTAAGGCTGCCTTCGTGATTAAGTCTATTCAGCCGGATAGTGAAGTTTCCCTGGTGGATCTGTCAGATAAAATGTTGAATGTTGCTCGCCAGAGGGCTGCCAAGTTGGGTTTGGAGGATTTAAACATTGTGGAGGCGGATGCCTTTTCATTTTTAGAGCAGGATGTTGAGTATGATCTGTTCGTTTATTCCTCAGCTTTGCATCATTTTAAGGATCCTGTAAACCTATTAAAGGTATCAGCAGATCGCATGAACCCTAAGGGAATGATCGTTACTATTGCTGATCCAACCACCTTGATCAAGAGCAGGCGCTACCGCTTTTTTCAGTTTTTGGCTACCAATCGGGACGTTAAACGCCACCTGATTAAACAATACTTCCAGCGAAAGATTAAAAAGACGCCTGCCACTGGGGAGGAATTTGACTTAGCTGAATATCAAACCTATACGGGTATTAATGACCACCAGCTTTGTAAGGACCTGGCCAGCATAGATCTTCACCCCCTTGTGCATCTACGCTATCCTGCTGGAGAGCCTTATATGACAAAAATAATGCCTTATCTGGGTTTATGCTGGGCTTTTAGTACCGTTCTGTGTCTTAACCCTGCTGAGTATAAAAATGATGTGCAGAGTATGAAAGAGGATATACGATGCCAATTACCATTTCGTATTCACTTCTACTAGTCATATTTGGAGTAAGCATATAAAAAAGAAGCCAGCATCCCGGCGCTGGCTTCTATTATTGATTGGGTCCAGGTCTAAACACATGGCCGGGGAGATACAATTACAATAGACTGATGTTCGGGTTAGCGGAGGGGACCAGAACTTGAACAATTGGCATCCCTTTATTAACGAATTAACTATGGACCGTATAGTCAGACTTTGGTTGACTGGTATTTCCCATCCTGTAGCGGACCAGTTTTTCCTTTGGATTACCCAATTAGGCTCGCCTACGGCATTTATTATGGGCAGTATAGCATCAATGCTGGTGTTTATTAGAATGAGAAGAGGTTTGCAGGGATTGGTTCTCAATCTGTGCTTATTTACCAGTTGGGCAGTTATGAACGGGTTAAAAGAATTATTCGCTCGACCTCGCCCATTGGGAGAGCATTTGACTTATGCTGCTGGTTTCAGCTTCCCGTCAGGTCATGCTATGGTGTCTACAGCATTTTATGGCTTTTTGGCTTACCTCCTGTGGATAAATATACCGGGAAGATGCGGGCGGGTGTGTTCCGGTTTACTGATTTTGCTGATTATACTGATTGGTATAAGCCGGGTGTACCTGAATGTTCACTTTACCAGTGATGTTCTGGCGGGATTTTTATTAGGAGTTCTGTTGGTTTTTCTTTTCGCTAAACTGTATCATTATTTGTCCACAGTTCTGGCAAAGCGCTCGTCATAAAAAAACCGGAAGCCTAGCTCCGGTTGATGTATATATCTTGAAATAGAAAGCAGTTATAATTGAGCACATTTAGAAGCAGCAGCACCTGTAGCCCGGTATTTGCCCTGGTACTCCTCTACTTGCTGGAGTTCAATAAGGCGGCGCAGGTGGACCATTACACTGAGTTTTTCGAAAAAATAGAACTGATCTTCTGGTTTTCCCCAGCGTCCGTAGACCAGTTTGCGTTGTACTAATTCATCGAGAGTTAGAGGCTTTCTTAAGGCCTTTAGTATACTCTCTTCTTTTTCTAACAGGCGTGCCAGGTATTTCTCCAATTGCTCACGCACATTGTGTTCAACTACCCCTTTATGTCCTGAGCATATCACCTGAGGATTCAATTTTATCAATTTCTCCATAGAGCTAATTAGCTGGGTAATATCACTGTTGATGTTTCCATACCAGGGACCGAAATTAGTAAGATCAATATCACCGGAAAAGAGCAGACCTTGTTTTTCCCAGTAAAATACACAGTGGCCGGGGGTATGACCGGGAGTATGGATTACGGTTAGCTCCACGTTGCCCAGCTTAATAATTTGGCCATCCTCCAGTTCATGGGTTACTGAACAAGGGCTCCATTGTATCCAGGACATTATCCCCTCAAATACGCTTTTATCGGCGTACTTATCGAAACCATAATATTGTATGAATGCCTCACGGGAGACCATAGCCGGGATATCAGCTGGATGGGCATAGACATCTGCTGTGGGAAACAGGTAGTTGCATCCCGTATGGTCCCGGTGGTAGTGGGTATTCAATATTAATTTTACGGGACGATCACCTAAACTAGCCTTGAATGCCTGGGCCCAAACCGTCAAAGGAGTATCAATTAGGGTAGGTATTTCATCGTCAATATAAAAGGAAATAGAACTTGGGAAAGTGCCCTGATCAGTAGGTGCAACCATATACACTTGATCAGTAACATGGATAAACACAAAGCATCCTCCTTGGCAAGTCAGTTAAGAGACAGTGTAACATAAAACTACCTCATAAAAAATACCGTTTTATCGCGGCCTGCGCTTACGTTTAGAGGCCTGTATGGATTTGGCGCTTTTTCTAGCCTGCCGTCCTTCTTTAGAAAACAGCAACCGGTTTTTCTCTTGCTGGCGACGTCCTCCCAGGTACTCTTTTTCCAGCCCCCGGGCCACCACTAAAGTATGACCCTCATCAAAACTCAATGCGATGGGGAGATCTGATTCTCCAGGCACCACACGGTATCCGGCATCTTTCAGCTGGGCATTATCCTTCAGATAGCGGCGCAGTTCTTGTTTAATAACCGAAAATCTCCGGTCACTGTGTAGCCCTTTGCCGTGTATAAAATCGATTACTTGGACTTGATGCTCAATAGACCAAATCAAGTTTTTTTCGGCTTTTGCCAGCGCATCACTTAGACTCAGATTATGAAGGTCCACTGTTTCTATTTTCATGCTCAACCCTGCCTTCAATACACTCTTATTATTTTACACGAGGAAATAGGCATCGCCAAACTAAAACCATAAAGCAAATAGCCTTGTAGTTCCATTAGCCGATTAGTCTCCTGTGAAAATCAGTGACAGGTTATACCGGCTGCGATAACAAAGACATTCCTATACACAATAGGCCCTGGGAACAAAATCCTATATTTCGATTAATCAGGAAGGTTTTTTTGGGACTGTGGAAGAATAAGGCTACAAAAGAATATTTTATATTATAATTAAGTATAATGGGTCGAACTGGTTGGAATTTTATAACGGAGGAATGAGAATGAAACATGGCGGCTTTAGTCAGCTGCAATATCAAATAGAAAGTATTTCACAACCGGTCTTTGCGGGTACTAAAGACGGTACAATTCTAGCCTGCAACACCAGCTTTACCAGCTTATTGGGCTATGAATTACCTGATGCCCTCCATCTTAATTGGGTAACAAGCCTTACTCATCACCAGCACCAGGACGAGGATTGCTCGCGCTTGGAGCAAATGATACCTGGTTTCTCCTGCCTGTATAGTACACAATTTATGCACCGGTCGGGCAAGATTATACCAGTGGATGTGGTAGCTGTTGCCTTATCCATAACAGGAGACCTAAGACCTATATTATTCATAGTAAATGACGGTCACAATAAGGAGTCTCTCCTTAATTCCGAACAGAATGACGATTATCGTCTGCTTTTAGACAGTATTAACGAGCTTTTCTATACTTACGATGTAAATGGGAGGATTACCTTCACCAATCGCAAATCCTTTGATATTTTAGGTTACCACCCTCATGAGTGTCTAGGCCGGTATTTGTGGGAATTTGTCCCTGAGAGATACCGGGAATATTTTATCAAGGAATTGAAACGGCGCATACCTGAGGGTAAAGAGGATACCTATCTGGTCAAGGTTTTGCATCGTGATGGCAGTGAACGGGTTTTCCAGTTGAAAGCCTCGCCTATTATAAAAAATGGTGAAATCATTGGGGAAATGGCTTTAGCAGAAGATGTCACGGAAAGGCGCCAGATGGAAAAGGAA
>DLUN01000162.1:1056-6404 GCA_003444615.1 Syntrophomonas sp. | reverse complement strand
CACAGTCTGACGGGGTTGTTGTCAACTTTTCTCTGCTTAACTGGTTCCAATGGAGCTAACCGGGAGGTGACAACAACCCCGTCCCCGTGTCAACCCGTGTCAACTGGAGGATATCTAAAAGTTGTTGGCGGGTGGTGGCCTGGTTTATCTTTTCGCGGAGGCGAGCCGCGCCGCGCATTCCTTTCAGATACCAGGAAAAGTGTTTGCGCATCTCCCGTACGGCTACACTTTCCCCTTTGTACTGGCAAACCAGGTCTAAGTGGTGGGCAGCCAGGGCTAATTTTTCTTCCATCGTCGGCGGTGGCAGCTGTTTTCCGGTCTCCAGGAGAGCAACTGCTTCTCTAATTAAAAAAGGATTGCCCATTATACCTCTGCCTATCATTACTGCGTCACAGCCGGTTTCTTGGACCATGCGTTCGGCATCCTGGGCGGTCCAGATATCGCCGTTGCCGATCACCGGTATTTGCAAATGCTTTTTTAGCCGGGCAATATGCTCCCACTGGGCCTGGCCAGAGTAAAACTGTTCCCGGGTACGGGCATGCAGGGCAACCGCTGCTGCTCCTTCCTCCTGAGCTGCTTCTCCCAATTGCAGATAGCTAAGCTGGTCGGAGCTCCAGCCCAGACGCATCTTTACGGTAACCGGCACCCGAACCGCCTGGACTACCGCCCGGATTATCTGCCGGGCCCGGGGAATATCCAGCATTAAGGCGGATCCTTCCCCATTTTTCACGATTTTGGGGGTGGGGCAACCCATGTTTATATCGATAATGTCCGCCTGCTGCTTTTCCGCTAGCTGGGCTCCCTGCGCCATGGGCTCAGCCTCGCTGCCAAATATCTGCACCGCTATGGGATGCTCTTCTCCTTGCAAATCCAGCAACTGGTGGGTGCGCTTTTGGCCATATACTAAGCCCAGGTCGCTGATCATCTCTGTATAAATTAATCCGGCCCCGCAGGACCGGATGATTTGACGAAAAGCTTTGTCGGTGACTCCCGCCATAGGGGCGGAAAAAACCCGGTTGGGAATGGAAACGTCTCCTATTTTAAGCATACTACCCCCGATTGATTTCATAAATAATTCGCAGTCCATCCAGAGCCAGATACTCATCTACCACATGAATGGTATCGGTCTCTTGGGCAATGGTTTTAGCCAGCCCGCCGGTGGCAATCACTTTGGGCTCGCCTTCAATTTCCCGTTTCATCCGGTTTATGATACCTTCCACCTGACCTACAAAGCCATATATAATCCCGGATTGCATACTGGCTACCGTGTTGCGCCCGATAATATTGCGGGGTTTGACCAATTCCACCCGGGGCAGTTTAGCCGCCCGGGCAAACAGCGCATCAGTAGATATGCGAATACCAGGGGCAATGGCCCCACCTAAATATTCCCCTTTTTTGTTTACTACGCAAAAGGTGGTGGCGGTACCGAAGTCGACGATAATTAACGGCCCGCCGTATTTATGATAAGCAGCCACCGCATTTACTACCCGGTCCGCCCCTACATCCCGGGGATTGTCATATTTTATAGGTAATCCGGTTTTAACGCCGGGGCCAACCACTAAGGGCTTGCAGTAAAAATAGGTTTGGCTCATCAATTCCAGTTCTATGTTGAGACTGGGTACCACCGAGGAAATCACTACTGCCTTTATACTGGCCATATCCAAACCATGATATGCAAACAGAGACCTGATATGCATACCATACTCATCACTGGTGCGCATATTGTCGGTACGCAGCCGCCAGTGGTTAACCAATTGATCTCCTTTTATTACTCCTACTACTATGTTGCTATTACCCACGTCAAAAACCAGTATCATAAAGCCCCTCCTCCCACAGGGATAGCTGCGTCTTCTCTAAGCACTTTGTTAGCTAAAATTCTCTTTCCAGCCCTAATCTCCTGCTAACTTCTCGGCCTAACCAAATGGCTGCAGCTAGTTTGGCTACATCGAATATTATAAACGGTATGAAGCCTATTTTTAATACCTGTAAAATATTAACAGTATGCCCCAGGTAAAACTTCATAATCAAATACATGTATGGTAGGCCGACGGAATAATAGATTATGATGGCAACTAACCCGGCCACCGCCAGGTTAAGCACGGAAAAGCTTTTTATTAAATGAGATTGCACCCAGCCAGCCAAAGGAAATGCCAACAAAAAGCCGAAGCTGGGTACCAGTACATAAGCTGGACCGCCATAGGGAGGTACGGAAAAAACCGGCAAACCTATTAACCCTAACAGCAAGTAAGCCAGCATGCTCAGAAATACCCCGCGGGGAGACAGTAATGTAGCCGCTAAGAGCATAACCAAGGGCTGCAGGCTGAAAGGAATAATCACTATGGGCTGGACTAGCCGTACTACAATGGTCAGCGCACACATCAGAGCTGTAAATAAAGAGGCTAGAACCAGTTCACGGGTAGAGATAGTCATATTTTAAGCTCCTTGAAATTTAGTTAACCATTATTCTATCACTTGGTTAACTGTTCTCCAAGACGGTTATTCATGGCAGGTCAGCGGCCGTAACCAGTACCCCAAAATCACCGGGGATGGAAGGGTCTTCCACACCTGATATCCGGTGGGCTATCCAGGTGCCGACGGCAGGATAAACATGGCTGGCATCATAGAAAAACTCCAGGTTACGGGTAACGGAATTAGGGGTGGTGAAGTCGTATACTTGGCCAAATACTTCGGTACAATCCCGTAACCAGCGCTGGTAATCGGGTAAACGCCCGGCTTTTATCATTTCCTGGTAAAGGGGCTCAGCAATAGGGGTAGTGAATACCACAAACCGGGTGTTGGGATGGCTGTCCCGCAAAGACTGGAGAATAGCTTTTATATCGTTATATTGGTAATCTCCACCATAGGCTTCTTTGCCATACCATTCCAGATTGGCCGCAATACGCTGCTCTTTTTCCTGGGGGGTAGTGGGCTGCAGAGTTTTTACATTGTGGCGGTCATAGGCGAAATTAATGGGCAGCCCGGCTCGCGATGACTGGAGGTTCTGCCAGGAATACTCCAGGGCATCAAAGGAAAGCAGATTCCAGAAGCGATAGCCGAACTTACTGGCAGTCTGGATGTAGAACTGGGGATCTTCAAAACGGTTGGGCAGGGTCAGGTTGGCATTGGTGCAATAAAAGTCCAAGCCGATATAAATGACCTGGAACTCCTGGCCGTTGCACTTTACCGCATAATCGATATAATCGGCGTATTCGTAGGGCAGCATATTATTGACAGCATAATTGTATGTGGGGCCATGGCCGAATTCATGCTGATCAATATAGGTTACCCGGCTGCTGCCCAGCACCAGAGACCGGTACTGCTGCTTGGTGAAAGTAAGGTGATTGGTTTTTTGCTGTCGTTCATTAAAGCCCGCCTGGATGGAATTGAAACGGTGGGCATGGTCAAAGGTCCACAAGGGGTCGATCCAGGCATTAAACCCGGCTGCTCCCAGCAGAAGCACTACGGTTATCCCCAGGGTTATCCACAGCCAGTGGGCAGGCTTCATTCTACTTCACCTCGGATTGCAAGTATAGTGTTATTGATGCAAGAGGGGACGGTTCTTTCTGTCATTTAATTTAATATGACTTTATCATAACTCCGAACTTTTCAAAATGACAGAAAGAACCGTCCCCTCTTGCATCGTCATTAAAAATTAAAATAAAGAAATTCGCTGACCCGGGTTAGGCTGAGGATGGAGGCAACTGCAAGAATTATGGTTACCGCAGCAGTGCCCCAGCCGGCCCGGAAGCTGTCCTTTAATTGTATAGAATTTCTCATGGTCAGTACTACTATCATAAACACCAAAACTGCGGGTGCAGCTACTAACAGGTTGCCATCCAGCAACTGAGCTTGAAAAGAAACCCCCAGACTGCTTATCCAACCCAATGAATCAGCTAGAAAAGAGGGCAGGGCAAACCCACTTAAACCCGCCATAGCCCGCAGAACTTTAATAGCATCTGCCCAGGTCTCGGCCCGGAAGAACACCCAGGCTGCGTTTACAAAATTGAAAGTAATAAACCAGCTCAGCCAGTTGGGTAAATCAATATTCAGCTTGCGCCAAAGCCGGTTTATCACCAAAGCTATACCGTGTAAAAATCCCCAGAATACGAAGGTCCAGCCGGCCCCGTGCCATAGTCCGCCAATTAGAAAAGTAATCAGAGTGTTGCGGTAAGTATTGAACTCTGACTGGCGGCTGCCCCCCAGAGGAATATATATATAGTCACGTAAAAACCGGCTCAAAGTCATATGCCAGCGTCGCCAAAAATCCTGAATGGACAGCGCTTTATATGGAGAAAAGAAGTTGATGGGCAAGACTATATTAAACATTAAGGCAGCCCCTATAGCCATATCGGTGTAGCCGCTGAAATCAAAATAGAGCTGCAAGCTGTAAGACAGCGAGGTTAACCAGCCTTCTATAAAAGTAAGGGTGGGAGCAGTATCAAATCCATAGGTAGCCCATGCTCCAAAGGTGTCAGCTATAAGCACTTTTTTGGCCAAACCCATTACAAATATAAATAGTCCCCGGGCTACATTGTCCGCTATCCAGCGCTTATTATTCTGGTCCTCAAACTGACCCATCATTTCCGAATGGTGCACAATGGGCCCGGCTACCAACTGGGGAAAGAAGGAAACGAACAAAGCGTAGTTTAACAGTTTATATTCCCGGGCTTTTCCCTGATAGGTGTCCACCAAAAAGGCTATCTGCTGGAAGGTAAAAAAACTTATGCCCAGAGGCAACAGCAGGTGCAGCAAGTTAAAATGGGTGCCGGCTACCGCATTTAGGTTGCTTATAAAGAAGTCGGCGTATTTATAATATCCTAATAGACCAATATTAAAGGCCAAACCACCTATCAAGACCCAGCGGCGCACTTTATCATCCCAAGGTTGGCTGCGCAGCAGGGTACCCACCCCATAGTTGACCAGTATGGAGCTCAGCAAGAGTGGTAAATAAGCTGGATTCCAATAGCTGTAAAAAAACCAGGAAGCCAACACTAACCAGGCTTTGGCGCCGTTGGTATAGCCAAGGCGGTTTAAGCTGAAATAGATCAGTACTACCAGGGGCAGGAATAATAAAATATACTCATAGGAATTAAATAGCACGTTCGGAGCTCCTTGATTATAGTATAGATGCAAGAGGGGACGGTTCTTTCTGTCATTTAATTTAATATGACTTTATCATAACTCCGAACTTTTCAAAATGACAGAAAGAACCGTCCCCTCTTGCATCGTCCCCTCTTGCATCACTCTAGGTTGAAGCTGATGTCCAGGCTGCCGGCCGAGTGGGTGAGGGCGCCAATGGAAATAAAGTCTACTCCGGTGCGAGCCACTTCTACCAGGTTGGCCTCGGT
>DLUN01000162.1:0-811 GCA_003444615.1 Syntrophomonas sp. | reverse complement strand
AGGGTATCAATATCCATGTTATCCAGCATAATGATGTCCGCCCTGGCTTCCAGTGCCTCTTGGAGCTGTTCTAAGTTTTCCACTTCCACTTCAATCTTGATGGTATGGGGAATACGGGTACGCAGGGTGGAAATGGCCTTTTGTATTCCTCCCGCAGCTTTGATATGATTGTCCTTTATCAGGGCGCCATCATATAAACCAAAGCGGTGATTGCGAGCCCCACCAACTGATACCGCATATTTTTCCAGCCGGCGCAGTCCGGGCGTGGTTTTCCGTGTATCCACGATCTCGGCTTTTTCATAACGGATCAATTCCACCATGTGGTTAGTGCGGGTTGCTATCCCACTTAATCGCTGCAGAAAGTTCAAGGCTACCCGTTCACCTTTTAACAGGGTACGGGTACGTCCGGCAACCACCGCCAGGGTATCGCCAGGGGCTATCTTCTCTCCGTCACTTTTTACTACGGTAAACTGAATGTCATCGTCCAAACAGCGGAATACCTCTTGGGCTACGTGTATGCCGGCCACAATCCCGGCTGCTTTGGCCAGGAAAACTCCCCGGGAGCGCTGCTCTTTGTCCACCAGGTTATCGGTGGTAATGTCCTGATGGCCGATATCTTCCTGCAGGGCTCTTTTAATAATATCCTGTATATACCAATCCATCTTGTCCCTCCACTGTGAAGTTAAGTTCCGTACATGTCATTGCAAACGCTTAATGCGGAATCTCTTCAACATTATTCGTACCATGGTTTGAGATTGCTTCATCGCTGTCGTTCCTCGCAACCATAATAGTGAGTTCCGAAGGAACGAAC
>DLUN01000161.1:2622-4314 GCA_003444615.1 Syntrophomonas sp. | reverse complement strand
TAATAGTGAGTTCCGAAGGAACGAACATCAGTAGTGCCCGAAGGGCCAATGACTCGAAAGATTATTAGCGGGGCGATGTGGGCATCGCCCCCTACTCAAGCCTCCTCTAACCAGAGAACCGTCCCCCTATGTCTCCCTTCATCAGCAATTGACGAAGGATATGTGGCGTATCCAGCGTAAATCGTCCCGTTGGGGATAGTCAGTGCGAAAATGACCGCCCCGGCTTTCGGTGCGCCACAGGGCTGCCTGGATAATCACCCGGGCTACGGTGAGCATATTGATCACTTCGTAATAAGCCAGTACATCATCGCCCCGTTCCACCTGATTGTAAAGCTCGCTTACAACCTGCGCTGCCTTTCTTAGGTGAGGCTCATCTCTTAGGATACCCACATTCTCCCACATTGTTTCCTGCAGTTGCAAGCGTACTTCTTGGGGTGCCAGGCCCTTTGCCTGAGGCTTAAATACCTCGCTCTGTTCAAAATGGCGGCATAGCTCGCTTAAGCTCACCCGACGCCGGTACAGTATCTCTTCGGCTTTGTCAACTATTCGCTGGCCAAAAACAATTCCCTCTAATAAGGAGTTGCTGGCCAGGCGATTGGCCCCGTGCACTCCGGTACAGGCTGTCTCACCGCAAGCATATAATCCCGGCAAACCAGTCTCTCCATAGGTATTGGTCTCAATGCCGCCCATGGTATAATGAGCAGCTGGGAACACGGGTACTAATTCACGGGTTATATTAATACCCCGCTGCAGGCAATTAAGATAGATGGTGGGGAAACGCTCCTTTACATTGGGAATATGGGTCATGTCCAGCCAAACATATTCGCTGTTGGTGCGCCTGGTTTCACTTACGATAGCCCGGGATACCACATCCCGGGGAGCCAACTCTTTTAAGGGATGGTAGTTGGCCATAAAGGCTTCGCCCTTAGTGTTGTAGAGCCGTCCTCCTTCACCGCGCACCGCTTCGGAAATAAGAAAACGCTGGGTTTCAGAAGTAAACAGAACCGTAGGATGAAACTGGATAAACTCTAAGTCGGTTAAGCGGCAGCCGGCTCTAAAGGCGGCCGCCATCCCATCTGCGGTGGCTACCGAGGGATTGGTGGTGTATTTGTATAACTGCCCGGCTCCGCCAGTGGCCAAAATGGTAGCCCGGGCTGTAAAAACAACCTTCTGGTCATGGCGGGCATCGTACACCAAAGCACCGTAGCATTCCGGGTCCTGCTCCCGTCCCAAAATATCAATTAAAAAATGATCGGAAAGTATCTGGATATCCGGATTTTGCTCGCACTTTTCCACCAGAGCGGAGCGTATAGCTTCGCCAGTAGCATCAGCTGCATGGAGAATACGGGGACGGCTGTGGGCACCTTCTCGGGCCAGTGATACCGTCCCGTTTTTCATGTCAAAACGGGCTCCCGCACTAATTAATTCCCGCACCCTCTCCGGTCCTTCCCGGACCAGGACGTCAACGGCCTCTATATTACACAATCCCGCCCCTGCTTCTAAAGTATCCTCTAGATGCAAAAAAGGGGAATCCTCCTCGTGAACGGCGGCAGCAATTCCCCCCTGGGCGAGACCGGTGTTAGATTCTTTAATTGTCTTTTTGACCAGCACAATTACCTGGCCATATTGTGATGCTTTTAAGGCTGTAAATAGTCCGGCGATCCCTCCACCCACGATTAAAAAATCGGTGCT
>DLUN01000161.1:0-2398 GCA_003444615.1 Syntrophomonas sp. | reverse complement strand
ATTTTTTTCATATCCTCACATAAAAACTCGGTGCGAGCCAGATGGAATACCTTGTCCGGACAATGCTTCTGCAAGGTATGGAAAAACCCTTCCTCGGTGCCGATGATAAACTCCCGGGCAGGACTTTCCTGCACATATTTTAATATGCCCGCTGTGGAACGAATGGCATCGGCCAGTTCCGCTACCTCCGGCGGAACTTCAGGATGCACCACTACAACCGCTTCCGGATAGCGCTGCATCTGTTCTTTCACTTCCTGGGCGGTAAGCTGATCGTGAATGGGGCAGTATCCGGGCCACATCTCCATATCCCGGCCGGTTTCATTTTTAATCCAGGAACCCAGGTTGCGGTCCGGCACAAATAGAATGGGCTGATCCGGCGGCAAAGAACGCACCACATTCAGAGCATTGGATGAAGTGCAGCAAATATCACTTTCGGCTTTGACTTCCGCGGATGAATTCACATAGGTGACCACCGCATAGCCAGGGTGCTCCTTCTTCCATTCCCTGAGTTTTTCAGCGGTTACCATATCGGCCATAGGACAGCCCGCCTGCAAAACCGGCAGGAGAACTGTTTTGCCAGGATTCAGTATTTTGGCACTTTCCGCCATGAAGTGAACCCCGCAGAATACGATAACATCAGCATCGGTTTCCGCTGCCTGAATAGCCAGTTGCAGGGAATCCCCCACAAAATCAGCTATGTCCTGAATCTCAGGCGGCTGATAAAAATGGGCTAGGATAATCGCATTTAAATCCCGCTTTTGCTGCTTGATCAAGGCTGCCAGCTCTTCAGCTCTCAATGTCACAGTCCTCCTATTCGTAACTCCCCAAACATACTTTTTCTACTTGATTTTTCTCATTCACGTAGACCAAGCGAGGTTTGAAATCCTCACATTCCTTATCTTCCAGGATGGTGTACGTCAGAATAATGACGATATCGCCTTTTTGAACTAGGCGGGCGGCCGCCCCATTCAAACATACTATGCCTGACCCACGTTCCCCCTCAATTACATAGGTCTCAAATCTTTCACCATTATTATTATTGACAACAGTTACTTTTTCATTGGCCACAATGTCGGCAGCCTCCATCAAATCCTTATCCAGAGTAATGCTGCCTACATAGTTCAAGTCGGCATCAGTAACCACTGCCCGGTGTACTTTAGACTTGAGCATGTAGCGAATCACTATTTACACCTCCACCAACAGGTTGTCTATTAACCTGGTTGTGCCAAATTTAACTGCCAGAGCAATAAGAACCTTTCCTTCGATCCTCTCCAGAGAAGCCAAATCACTAGCCCGGTTAATCTCTATATAATCAATCTGGGCCTGGGGGCTGGTTTCGATGATGTCCTTAATATGAACTCTGACTTTTTCTACATCCCTCTCCCCATCTTTTATTAACTGCTGAGCGGCCTGGAGGGACCGGCTCAACACCAGTGCCTCCTGCCGCTGTTGTTCATTGAGATAAACATTGCGAGAACTAAGCGCTAGACCATCCGCTTCTCGGACAATAGGAACCCCAATAATTTTCAACGGGAAGTTTAACTCTTCTACCATTTTCTTCACAACTAAAAGCTGCTGGGCATCCTTTTGCCCAAAATAAGCTAGATCGGGCTGGCATATGTGAAACAGCTTGCTCACTACGGTGGTCACTCCCCGAAAGTGACCGGGGCGGGATGCTCCACACATTTTTTCGGTTATTTCGCCATACACTTCCACAAAGGAATTATATCCGGCTGGATACATGTCCTTGGCCAAAGGAGCAAATACCACGTCAGCTCGTTCTTGATCTAATAACTGGCAATCCCGGCTAAGGTCCCGGGGATATTCTTCAAAATCTTCCCCGACTCCAAACTGAATGGGATTGACAAAAACGCTCACTACTACCAAATCACAATCTTGGCGGGCTTGGCGGACCAGACTCAAATGCCCTTCATGCAAATAGCCCATAGTGGGCACCAGCCCAATCCGGCACCCGTTCTTTTTTTGAATACTGCTCCACTGCTGCATTTCTGTTATGCTTGTAATGGTTCGCATCGTCAGTTTAGGACCCCCCGTACAGTTTGTCCAGTACATCGTCCTGGATGGTAAAGCAGTGTTCAGCACTGGGGAAGGTTCCTGCCTCTACCTCCTGCTTGTAGGCCTTTAAGGCTTCCAGGATGACGGGCTGCAAATCAGCAAATTTCTTAACGAACTTGGGTATATGTCCTCCATACATGCCCAGCATGTCGTTAACTACCAAGACCTGACCATCGCAGTCTGGTCCTGCACCAATCCCAATAGTGGGACAGGAAACCTCAGCAGTGATGCGTTTGGCCAATTCGCTGGGGACACATTCCATTACCAGGGCAAATACTCCCGCCTCGTCCATGGCATGGGCATCGCGAATCAGCTTTTGCGC
>DLUN01000078.1:1350-16167 GCA_003444615.1 Syntrophomonas sp. | reverse complement strand
AGATGTGTATTTTTACATTGTCATCAATGACTACTGATGCGGAAAAATCTTCACCGCCATGAACAACTCGATGGCCTACTGCGCCGATCTCATCCATGCTCTTGATACAACCGTATTCAGGGTTAACCAGAACATCCAGAACTAGTTTCATTCCTTCAGTGTGGTCCGGCAAATCCCTCTTAATGACTACTTCATCTTTTCCAGCGGGTTTATGTTCAAGAGTTGTTCCCGGAATGCCCACCCGATCAACTAAGCCTTTAGCCAGAACAGACTCATCAGTCATATCAAACACTTGATACTTAATGGAAGAACTCCCTGCATTCACTACCAGTACCTTCATTTTTTTACCTCCTCAAGTTTGAATATACTAATCAGGTAAATACACCTTTTCCCGCTTATTAAGCTATCACGGCTGTCATAGCGACTACATTTACGATGTCTTCAACGCTGCAGCCACGGGATAGATCATTGACCGGTTTATCCAGACCCTGAAGTATCGGTCCAATAGCTTCAGCTTTGGCCAGACGCTGCACCAACTTATAGCCTATGTTGCCAGCATTTATATCGGGAAATACCAGTACATTGCAATCACCGGCAATAGGGCTTCCTGGAGCTTTGGATGCTCCCACACTGGGAACGATAGCAGCGTCAAACTGGAATTCTCCATCCACCTTCAGCTCCGGATACTTTTCTTTGGCAAGGCGCGTAGCTTCAACCACTTTATCTACGGTTTCATGGCTGGCACTGCCTTTGGTGGAGAATGACAGCATGCCTACTTTAGGCTCTTTCATACCGCACAAATCTACTGCCGTCAGGGCAGAGGCTTTGGCAAAAGCAGCTAATTGCTCGGCTGTGGGATCAATGGTAACTGCACAATCAGCAAAAACAAATATACCATCATCACCGTACTCACAGTTGGGAACAATCATAATAAAAGCTCCTGATACAGCTGGAATTCCAGGAGCAGTCTTGATAATCTGCAAGGCTGGTCTCAAGACATTACCAGTGGTGTTTTGGGCCCCGGCTACTTTACCATCGGCTTTACCCATTTTAACCATCATAGAAGCGAAGAACAGGGGATCCAACATAGTACTTTTGGCTTTATCCAAGTCAACCCCCTTACTCTTACGCATCTCGTAAAAAGCTTGTACAAAATCGTCAAAAAACGGAGCCTTAGCCGGGTTGATGATCTCCGCCCCTGATATGTCAGCTCCCACCTTACTGGCCGCCGCTTTAATCTCGCCTTCGTCACCGAGCAGAATAGGCGTGGCAATACGATTATCCACAATTCCTTTAATCGCTTGCAATGTCCTTTCTTCGGTGCCTTCGGGCAGAACAATTGCGCGGCCTTTTTTTGCCGCTTTTTCCCTAATTTCCGCAAGTAAACTCATCCTTCTACCTCCCCTAAAAGCTTAACGAAAATTTTTGGTTCTAATTAGCAAGTTTCTTTGTACATTCTAGCATAAAGTAATATTTAAGTGGTAGAATTTATGCGATGATAAACCGTACGGAGACTTGTTTATGAAAGTGTTAAGCATTGTAGCTGAATTTAATCCATTCCACAATGGACATCGCTACCTGATAGAATCTGCTCGCCAACTCTACCCAGATTCTGCTGCTATCTGTGTCATGAGCGGGCACTTTCTGCAAAGAGGTGAACCTGCTCTGATCAACAAATGGGCTAGAGCCGAAATGGCTGTTCACGGTGGTATTGATTTGGTTCTTGAGTTACCACTAGTTTTCTCCGTGCGCAGTGCTTATTATTTTGCTCGTTACTCACTGATGATGCTGGCAAAAACCGGGCTGGTTACCCATTTAGCTTTTGGCAGTGAAAGTGGCCGTCAGCAGGAATTGCAAACCATCGCCCACATATTGGCAGATGAGCCGGCTGAATACCGCCAACAGCTAAAAGCATTCCTCCAGCAGGGCTATAGCTTTCCCGCCGCTAGGTCCCAGGCCTTGCAGGCCTTTCTGGGCAACGATGACCGTGACTTCCATTCAATGCTTAGCCAGCCTAACAACATTTTGGCTCTGGAGTATTTACGCGTTATTAAAGAACTGCAGTTAGATATTGAGCCTATAGTGGTTGCTCGTCAGGGGTGTTTTCACAGCCCGGAACTGAATCGTTTTGCCAGTGCCACGGCTATTCGTCAAGCTCTCCGACAGAAAATTGATATATCCAACCTGAACCCCGTTCTTCCTCCTTCCAGCCTCAAAATTTTGGAGCGAGAAATGAAAAAGGGCAATGGGCCGGTTTTCGACAACGATCTAGCATCTTTAATATTTTACCGGCTTCGCACCATAACTCTCCAAGAACTAAGTGAAATCTATGAAATCACCGAAGGAATCGAAAATCGCGTTAAAGAAGCCGCTTTACGCTGCGGGACTCTGGATGAACTAAAGCATGCTATAAAATCGAAACGCTACAGTATGACCAAAATCAACCGTTTGCTGATTTACTCCTTACTCAATATAAAAGCTGGTCAGGTGGATGTATTCGATGGCACTGGTCCTTTATACTATCATGTTTTAGCCTTTTCACGTCGAGGCCAATACCTGCTGCAGCAGATGCAGCATAAATCAGAGCTGCCTATTTTGAGCCGGGGTAGTCAGGTTAAAGAAGCCTTTGATGGTAAGCTAGGCTTAAGTGTTCAGAGTATGATAAGTTTGGATATTATGGCTACCGACCTTTATAATCTACTGCTCCCTAACCCCTCTTTACGCTCAGGTAGACTTGATTTTACTTCCTCCCCCCGACCCATTTAAGAGTGGGTCTCCTCCCACTGTTTAATAGTTTTCTTGATATCCTCGATTTTATCCAGCGTTGCAATTCTTCCTAGCTCCACCAGTTCCCGAGAATGCTCGAAGTCCTGGGGAGAATATCCACCTAATGCCGGTTGAATTAAAATATCTGCTAAGGGTGATACCGAATCAAAGTGCTGCTTCTGGAGAATATCCAGAGAAGTCATAATTACATCGAGAGTATTGCGAATCACTATTTTCTTACCGCCACAAAACGTCACATCAACGGCTATTATTATATCCGCTCCCCACTCCTGAGCTACTCTAACCGGCAGTCTGTCGGTTACCGCTCCATCCACTAAAACCCTTTCTCCATCACGCACGGGACGAAAGACACCGGGGATAGATATGCTAGCCCTGATGGCCTGGGCTACTGAGCCTTCCTCTATTACTACTGTCTCACCAGTAATCAAATCTGTAGCTACTACTAACAGAGGAATATCTAGCTCGGCAAAGGTTTTGTTCTTGGTCATCAGTTCTAAGAAATTACTTATTTTTCGGCCGGCCATAAACCCCATACGGGGCAAATTTACGTCATAAAGAACACCGTGATTCATATATTCAACCATACGAGCCAGCATATATATATCCGCACCGCTGGCATATATACCGCCTATCATAGCCCCCATACTGCTACCCACCAGCAAATGGAACGGGATATTATTTTCCAACAATACCTGAATAACACCGATATGAGATAATCCCCGTGCACTTCCTGCTCCGAGTACCAATGCAATCTGAGGTTTATTACTCAATCAGAGGCCTCCTTGGTAAAAAGTTTGATTCTATCAACCGCTAATTTATTATATATATCTATGAAAAAGACCTGGGAGAATGTAGTTTGTTAAAACCTATTTCTTCAATGTTTTTTTTATTAATAATACTAATTCTTGCCGTATTCATGGCTATTAATCCCCGCGAAACAGTACAAGCAGCAACCAGCGGCTTCCAGTTATGGGTGGAAATACTTGTGCCCGCCCTGCTTCCCTTCTTCATTGTAGCTGACTTGCTGGTAAGCCTTCATTTTGTCGGATTAATCGGCGCATTATTAGAACCTATTATGCGACCTGTGTTCCGTTTACCCGGCTGCAGCGCTTTGGTGATAGCCATGGGGTATACATCAGGATTTCCCATGGGGGCAATACTGTCCCGCCGTCTATGGGAAGAAAAACTAATAACTGCTCAGGAAACTGAGCGACTAGTTGCTTTTACAAACAACTCCAGTCCTTTGTTTATTATTGGAGCTATTGGGGTGGGAATGTTTGCATCCCCGCAGCTAGGTTATTTACTGGCTATATCCCATTATGTGGCAAATTTACTGGTTGGCTTCATCTGGGGACGATGCTCTACTTCCACCTCAATTACTAAAACTGCCTCTCCTAGTCAGGCTTTCCGTAATCTCTGGCAACAGTTGAGTAACGATGAAAAGAGTGTAGGAAATTTACTGGCAAGTGCCGTTTCTGTCAGTGTAAACAATCTCTTAGCTATAGCAGGCTTTGTAGTTTTATTCTCCGTGATGACCCGTATGCTCATCTACTGGGGTGTTATGGATTACATAGCCATTTTTTTAAGCTGGCTGCTGGGTTCCATGAATTTTTCCTATCCGGTTTGCTTTGGCATGAGTATGGGACTATTTGAAATCACCCTGGGTAGCAGAACCATTACTGCGGCCAATGATCCCCTTTTAATAAAATTATTAGCAGTATCAATTATCATGGGTTTCAGCGGTTTTTCTATCATAGCTCAGGTAATGAGTATTGTAGCTGGATTACCAGTACGGCTGTCTTTTTACTTACTGTCCAGGTTTTTGCAGTTAACATTTTCGGCTATCATCACCTGGATCGGTTACACATTGGTCATAACCCCTGGTCAAATGGTGTCCTCACTGGCTATGCCCACTTATCGCATATTATACGCCTTCGACGCTTGGTATGTATCTTTGTGTTCACTTGTAGTCGGGCTTTTAATAATTGCGGTATTAATGATAATAAGCCTGCTAATGCAACTACCAAAAACTATTCGTCCATAGACTGACGTAGCTCTTCCTTACCCATACTAATAGCTTCCAAACCACGCCTCAAAACCATTTCCATGTGAGTAAGAACACCTTCCGCATACTCATTGGCATCTTGACGAATTTCCTGTGATAATTCTTTGGCACGAGCTACAATTTCATCGGCCATTTCCATAGCATTGCGGGTTATCTCATTCTCATCCAGTAATCTAGCCGCTTGACCCCGAGAGTGTTCCACATACTGTTCTGCCTGAGCATAAGCTTCCTGCACAATGCGTTCTTTATCCCTTAAAAGGGAGCGAGCGGTTTCCAGTTCTTCAGGTAGAATAGCTCTTATCCGGTCAATTCGATCCAGAAAGCGATTGGGATCAATAAAAACTTTCCCGCTTGATAAAGGAACTTTCTTGCCGTCTTTGATCATTAACTCTAATTCGTCCAGGATTCTAAAAATCTCCATCATATGGAACCTCCCTCTTTAATCGAGCGATAAAAATATAAGACTGATTCACCGTAAGCTTTTTCCCTTTCCAGTTCGATCCAATTCAGTCTAGAGGTTAGCTCACTTTTACGAGGGACTCTTATGATTATTACTCCCCCTGAATTGAGCAGTTCATCATTATCCAAAGAGTGCAAAGTCCGCTCAAACAAAGATGACTGAGTAAAAGGTGGATCAGCATAAATTATATCGAAGGTAAGTTTATTGCGAACAGCACGTTTTAAGAAATCAAATACGTCACTGCGATATACCTCACCCTGCAGACCGCATTTAGCCAGGTTTTGATGCAAAACTTTAATTGCTTGATGATCGTTGTCTACAAAAACCGCTTTAGCTGCACCACGGCTTAGAGCCTCAATGCCCACACTTCCGCTTCCTGCATAGAGATCTAAGAAAATGCTGTCAGGCACCTTGGCACTGAGTATGTTAAACAAAGCTTCTTTGATCATATCGGTTATGGGACGGGTTTTTATGCCAGGTGGCGCTTCCAGCTTTCTTCCCTTGGCTTTACCTGCAATAATTCGCAATTTTCTCTATCCCTCATTTAAATTCGCTGAGTATAGTTTTCTTCCTTTAAGTCTTTTAATATTTTAGCATAAAAAAATTTTTATTTTTTGGTATAGAAACCATTTAACCGGGTAATGATATGGATAGCCAGATAAGTCTGGTAAAAACAAACCCTCCCCAACAACTTTACAAAATTCTCCTCTCCCCAAAATGGCGACTGTCCTAGTCGCCATTTTATTTTACTCTTTATGCAGCATATTTTGCCTGAACAGTGACCATACTAAGAAGCAAAACAAAGGAGGAATACTATGCAGGAGATAATTAAGACTTTTGATCTTAGAGTGGATCTAGCTGTGGAAGCCCGGGATATTGTGCGCGGCGTTGCAGATATAGAAATTGAGGGAGTAGTAGAAACAATTGAAGAGATGGATAATAATGTGAAGATACACACTATTACAATCAATAATCAAAACGGTGCCCAAAAAATTGGCAAACCAATAGGTACTTATGTAACTATTCAATCTCCTCCCTTAAAAATTAATGATCCCTATGTCAAAGAAGAAATCATAAAAGCCATGGCCAAAAGTATGAAAGTACTGGTAGGACAGGATTTGTCCCCTGATCAGACCGTATTGCTGGTGGGCTTAGGTAACTGGCGAGCCACTCCCGACTCTTTAGGTCCTAAATTTATTGAGTACAGTCCTATAACACGCCATTATCATCAATACGCTCCCCAGGCTCTAGTGGAAGGCATGCGGCCAACTTGTGGTATAGCGCCCGGTGTTCTGGGTATAACGGGTTTAGAAACTTTCGAAGTAATCAAAGGCATTGTGGATAGTGTTCAACCAGCCTTGTTAATAGTCGTGGATGCCTTGGCAGCACAGAATGTGGAGCGTATTGGCACAACTATCCAAATGTCTAATACCGGCATTCAACCCGGTTCTGGAATTGGCAATGCCCGTCATGCCATCACTCAGGAAGACTTGGGTGTTCCCGTTATCGCTATAGGCTGCCCTACCATTGTAAATGCAGCGGTAATCGCTGATCAGGCGGTCAGAAAGTTCTGTTTGGACAGTGGTGCTATGTACGATGAGATAAGGTCCCGCAACAGCATACAAGAAATTGTGTCTTTTTATGGAGGTAGTCTGGGTGTAACTCCTAAAGAAATAGATGAAATAATTGAAAACACAGCTAGAATAATGGCTATGGGTGTAGCCGTTTCCATATTTCCCGGAATATCTGAAGAACAGCTAGAACTTTATGCTACCTAATAAGACCTTAAATTGAAAACAAGCGGATATAAAACTCATCCGCTTGTCTCATATTAGTATAAATCAGTTAATTCCTGTTGTTATCCTAAAGGGCTTTACTGGTTCTGCTGCTGGATGCTTTGCAGGCTTTGCAACTCATTGAATCCAGGGGCAGATCCGCCACTCAGTTGCTGTTCATAAGCATAGATCATTTTCTTTACCATCTGGCCACCAATACTACCTGCCTGCCGGGTAGTCAGATCTCCATTGTAACCTTGTTTCAGGTTCACCCCAACTTCGCGGGCAGCTTCCATCTTAAACTGGTCCATTGCGGCACGGGCTTGAGGAACTAATATTCTGTTCTGATTGCTTCCTCCCTTTGATGCCATTATACTTTCACCTCCTTTTCTGTTGGTAGTCTTATTGTGTCCTCAGCCAAATCATCTATGCCTAGAAGTTATTTCAAGAGTTTTTAATATTTTTCTTGGATTTTTTGTCGTTTTTTCGATTCAGACCATACTCCTGAGCAACTTCGAACTTTAGATGCTCAACAGTATCGGTTAGGTTTGCTGATGATTTTTCTTTCATTTATATATAGCCACCTCCCTGAATTACCTCGGTAAACAAAATAAGCCGGAGATTTCCCCGGCTTATTTAGTATTTGTAATTCAATTTTTTTAATTCTTTTTTTAATAAATGCTTGGCACTAGAGATTACCTATTCACGGTCTGATCTCTCCTGCTCTGTTTCAGAATAACAGTACAGCAAAAACGTTCCCGTCTGGTTAGAGATGAAATTCCAACTCAATGGTATCCCCGTCATAATGTTTTACGGGTTTTACGGATAGTTTATCAAACACCGCCAGCATCATGGCATTCTGAGCCAAAACCAGGGCACTGAGCTTTTTAACTCCTCTTTCTCTAGCGATCATTATTAGAAATTCCGCCAGATAAGTGGCTATGCCTTTGCCCTGGAATTCCTCATCCACTAGAAAAGCCATCTCATAATTATCTCCTGTTGGATATGCTGCATATCTGGCTTCTGCAACTATTCTTTCAACGTTGCCATGTTGGTGAACAGCTACAACTGACATGATATTTTCATAATCCACGCTGAGATACTTCTGCATGTTTTCATGAGGCATTACTCTGACACTGCTAAAATACCGGTAATATTTCGATTGATCGGAGAACTTGTAGAAAAGTCTCCTCATCATATCTTCATCCGAGGCTCTTATGGGCCGGATTCTTAATTCCAATCCATCTTTGAAAGTTTTTACTGTTTCGAGGTGGGCAGGGTAGTTGGCAGCGATGGATCTATATATCTGATCAGGATAAATAAAACCTCTCTCTTTCGCTTGCTTAAAAAGAGTTTCCCTGTGATCAGGATGGGCAACTTCTATCAGGGAGAGTACCCGCTCTCTGATTGATTTGCCGAATAGAGAAGCAACTCCATATTCAGTTACCACATATCTGGCAACACTGAGGGTCGACCTGACCCTTTCCGGATTCTCAGTATGGGATATAACGATGTTGCTCTCTCCGTTTTGGTCTATTGATTTTAGAGCGAAAATAACTTTGCCGCTGCCTGAGTAGGCTGTTCCCGCAGCGAAGTTGAATTTGCTCTCATATCCTGACAGCAGATCGTCCCCTGCGTAAACCAGAACTCTAGAAGCCGTTACATCAATTTTTTCTACATTCATAATGCTTATGAGTTTGGGAATTCTTCTAATAATAAGAGGGGTTGCCAGTTTGGTAATAGGATAGAACCCGATCAGCGGGTTGTTGTTTACATAATCATACAGCTTTTGGGTCCCATAACAATAACTAGTATTTATCTGCCCGCCAAGTTCCCGCTTACGATCCCTGGAAATCGCACCAGCTTCCACCAAGTCAATGACCCAATCGGACACAGCGTTAGTAAGGATACCGAGATCTTTCTTAGTTTTTAAGTGATGGGCAATGGCATCAAATAATCTGCCCACGTGCATCACAACCGTTGCTCCATCGGGAATAAGATTGCTTACATGCCAACCGATTCGATCCTGGAGACTGTCATAAGGTGTTCTTTTCCTTTCAATCAAAGGTTCATCACTAAAAATGATATGATCTACCTGGTCAACATGAATCAAAGTGTCACCATATGTAATGGGAATATTGGGATTTACCTCGGCGATGACAACAGCAGCATTTTTAATAACTTCATCCGCTACATCAATGGCAATGCCAAGATTCATATACCCCCGCTTGTCAGGGGGGGATGCAGCTACCACCGCTATGTCGATCTCAATTGCTTGGATAGCGAAAAGATATGGTATCTCTAAAAGATTGGCCGGATAATAATCTTTTTTTCCAGAATAGCCTTCTTCAAAGGCTGTTTCTCCGCTGTGAAAAGTTTTATACCGGTAATTACGGTTAGAAGATGACTCATCTGTAAAATAATCTCTGGCAGCGGTAATTTGAATTATTTCCAGATCATAACCCAGGAGATTTTCAGAAGTTGCAATTGCTTTTGCCACCCTAACAGGCATGGCAGAACCACTGGAGAGAAATATCCGATTTCCCGGTTCGATAAGAGATATAAGTTTATTCTCGTCAATTATTTTATTATTGAAATCATCCGGCTTATACATTCGCTATCCCTCCTAGAACAGTCTGTTCCCTGGGTATCATCAATAATATGTCTTAATATTCTTCCCGCTTAGCGAGCCGGTTTAATAGGTACCCATGCTAAGGGCCTTGAATTGATTTGTCCTAATTATACTATAAGCAAAGAGCAGTTTCTTAGCTTTTTTGACTATCTCCTTAATGTCTTTAGTTCATAGCAGTACCTTCACTCACTGGAAACCTGGCATTTACATAGTTCTGCCAGTCCAGAGGGTTTAATTCCCGGGAGCACTGCCGGGCTTTTTCCGCCAGTACCAAGTCCTTGGTCAGGTTGGCGATTTTTAACTGGTCCAGACCGTGCTGGCGCACCCCCCAGAAGTCCCCGGGACCTCTTATGCTCAGATCTTGTTGAGCCAAATAGAAACCATCATTACTAATTTCCATAGCCCGTAAACGCTGTTTGGATTCATCGGTATGGGGTTCTGCCAGCAGAATACAATAAGACTGTACACTGCTCCGGCCTACCCTCCCGCGCAACTGGTGAAGCTGGGATAGCCCAAAACGCTCAGCGTGTTCTATGAGCATCACATTGGCGTTGGCTACATCCACACCGACTTCAATTACCGTAGTGGTCACCAGTATTTTGATCTTCCCGTTCTTAAACTGGCTCATAATCTCTTCTTTTTCTACAGGGCGCATTTGACCGTGTAAAAGGCCAAGCTCATAGCCGGTAAAAATACCGTTCCTTAATTCATCATACAAATTAACAGCCGCCTGAAGATCCTGTGTTTCCGATTCCTCCACTAGAGGGCAGACTATATAGGCTTGTCGTCCGGCCATTATCTCCTGTTTCACGTAGCGGTATGCCTGAACCCGGGCCTTATAGGGCAAATATTTAGTTTTAACCGGTTTCCTGCCCGGGGGAAGTTGATCTATAATACTGATCTCCAGGTTTCCATAAGCTGTTAAAGCAAGGGTTCGTGGAATGGGAGTAGCTGTCATAATAAGCGTGTCAGGATGGTCTCCTTTGGCGGTCAACGCAGCTCTCTGACGTACTCCAAAACGATGCTGTTCATCTATTACTGCTAATCCAAGCTTCTCAAAGGCCACTCCTTCCTGAATGAGGGCATGGGTGCCGATAAGAACATCAATTTCCCCGTGCTGGGTTTGATATAAAATATCAGAACGTTGGGCTGCAGTGCTGCTCCCAGTCAGTAAAGCGGTTTTAACTCCTGAGCCGCTGAGTATATCGTTGATAACCTGTCCATGCTGTATAGCCAGTATCTCTGTTGGTGCCATAAGGGCGGCCTGGTAACCGCTGGCTACAGCTTTAGCCATGGCCAAAGCCGCCACTACCGTTTTACCAGCCCCCACATCCCCCTGCAAGAGTCGATTCATTATTCTAGGTGATTCCATATCCGCAAATATCTCGGCAATTACTCTCTGTTGGGCAGCAGTTAGCTTATAAGGCAATGCTGCCAAGACTCGCTGGACTAAGTCATTCTTTTCACGATGAATTAATCCCGCATGAGTATCTTCCGCCGATAACTCAAGCAAGCGCATCTGAAATAACAACAGTTCCTCAAAAGCCAACCGTTTACGAGCCTGAACATAGGCATTACGATCCAGGGGGAAGTGGATATTGGCTAAGGCTTCCCGAATCCCACATACCCCATAATGCTCACGCTGTCCTGAATTCAGTATTTCCGGGTAATCAGAGAGATAACTTTTTAAGGCTTGGTCCATCAGCAAACGCCATACTCTCTGGGATATCCCTTCCGTAGTAGTATAAATGGGTACTATACTAGGTACAGTATCTTCTTGTCCTAGAATCTCATATTCACTTACATGAATTTCAGGAGGCAGGACATTCTTTATTTTACCGTGTAGCCAGATTCTTTGCCCGCTTTTTATGGTATCTATCAAAAACGGTTGATTGAACCAGACGGCTTGAATTGAGCCCCCTGGAGAACTTATCATCGCTGATAATACTGACATACCCTTGCGGCTGCGGCTGGAACGAATGGTTTTTACTGTGCCAATAATATTGGCCTGTTCCCCTATCACTAGCTGTCCAGGCTGCTGAACCGAACTCCGATCCATATAAGTACGAGGAAAATGCCAGAGAAGATCAAATATATTAAATATGCCCATTTTGGCCAAAAGTCTGCTTCTCTGTGGTCCTACTCCTTTCAGATACTGTACCTTCTGCAACAGCCTTTCCATGTTCTCCTCCTAAATGGCAAAAGGCGGGATCGCCCGCCTTTTTCTACTATTCTTATTCTGCTGAAATCCAGTAACTATAATGGGGCTGTCCGCCATAATGAACCTCAATTTCTTTATCAGGATATTCTTTTTGCAGTCGCTCCAATAAAGCCTGGGCATCATCTTCAGTTATACCCTCGCCATATAGCAGGGTAATCAACTCGCTGTCTTCGTTAAGCATTTCTTTTAATAAACCTACAACTGCCTCTTCGGCATTGGGACTGGTTAAAACTACCTTATCCTGAATAAGCCCAATGGTATCGCCCTCTTTAATAGTAAGTCCATTGACAGCTGAATCACGAACTGCATAAGTAACCTCCCCATATATTACATTGTCGATATGGGAAGTCATCTCTTCCGCCACTGCTTCGATATCTCCTTCCGCATCATAAGCAATCAAAGCAGTTATGGCCTGCATCACGGATCGAGTAGGAACTACTACCACCTTTTTGCCACACAGTTCCACTACCTGCTGGGCAGCCATAATTATATTGCTGTTATTGGGGAGAATAATAACTGTTTGTGCATCCACCTGGTTACAGGCATTTAGCAAATCCTCGGTGCTGGGATTCATGGTTTGCCCGCCCTCTACTAATAAATCAACTCCCAAGCTTTCCAAAATCTCTCCTACCCCATCTCCGGCAGAAACAGCTACCAACCCTATGCTCTTCTGGTTATCCCCAGCTTCCTCAACTAGCAAGCGATGTTCATGAGCTTCCTCCAGCATATTGTTGATTTTTATATCACTTAACTGACCCCATTGCAGACAGGTCTCTAATACTTTGCCGGGATGATTGGAATGAACATGGACTTTGAGCAGATCATCACCGCCTACCACCAGCAAAGAGTCCCCCAAAGGAGCTAAATGATCCCGCACATCCAGAGGGTCTAGGTCCTGTCCTTTAATCAGTACCTCAGTACAGTATTGAAAATCCAATTCAATATCTTCCCTGGATATGGTCACCTCTGCAGGAGTCTGTTCACGGTACTGTTCCAGTTTAATCTCCCGCTCTTGAGCCAGACCCTCTACAAAACCTTCCAGGAAAAAAAGAAATCCACGCCCTCCGGCATCAACTACCCCCGCTTCTTTGAGTATAGGCAGCATGGAAGGTGTCCGGGCTAAAGTAGTATGCCCAGCTTCAATTCCTGCCAGTAATACGGCCATAATATCATCATTCTTCTTGGCCTCAGCTTCACAAGCCCGGCCAATTTCACGGGATACGGTTAGTATGGTTCCTTCCACTGGCTTCATAACTGCCTCATAAGCAGTGTCAGCTCCAGCCTTTAAGGCCTGGGCTATATCCATCGCCCCAGCCTGTTCTTTGCCTTCCAAAACCCGGGCCATACCTCGGAAAATTTGGGATAGGATAACCCCAGAATTGCCCCGAGCTCCCATTAAAGATCCCATGGAAACAGACTTAGCTAGTTTGCCCAAAGGCTGGTCCCGATTCTTTTCGCCTTCCCGTACAGCTGACATGAGAGTCAAATACATATTGGTACCAGTATCTCCATCGGGTACCGGAAAGACATTAAGAAGGTCAACGCTGTCGCGATTATGTTCAAGTTTAATGCAACCGGCCTTAATGCTTCTAATGAAATCATTACCGGTCATAACAAATAGACTCAAAACCCTGTTCCTCCCCTATTTTTCGCCTAGTACCTTTACTCCTTTAACATTTACATTCACCTGGGCTATGGTTATACCAGCATTATTTTCTAAAACATAAGCCACTTTTTGCATTACATTATGGGCTACTTCATGGATCTTGATCCCGTATCCCACGATAACATGAACATCTACAATCAATCCCTGATCTGATGAGCGTACTGACACGCCTTTGCGGATAGAATCTACTCCCAGGATGCTCCAAAATCCAGATTGTATATCCTGGGCCACCATTCCTACCAGACCATAGCAATCAATTGCCGCAAGTCCAGCAATGGTTTCAATAACTTCGCGTCCCACAGTTATTTCACCCAATTCAGTTTGCTTGATTTTGAACATGATGGTACCCTCCTATCTATCCATATTTAATTCTCTGGTGGTTAGTTTATTCCTTCTTCTTGCCCTTTCCAATACCTTCTGCTAAAATAGTTAAGTGCATTGTCAATGAGAGGGGGCGTCACTTGTGGCTAAATGCGAAGTTTGCGGAAAAGGCGTTACGTTTGGTAAAAAATATAGCCACTCCCATATAAGGACCAGCCGGGATTGGAAACCAAATGTCCAGAGAGTTAAAATAATCGAAAATGGAACTCCCCGCCGGATCTATGTTTGTACTCGCTGCCTGAGATCAGGCAAAGTTCAAAGAGCCATATAACCTTAAGAAGCCTTAGTTCAGCCTAAGGCTTTTGCTTTTTTATAGTCGCTATTTCCTCCTGAGTAAAACCATATACTTCATTACAGAAGTTACAACACACCTCTAACTTACCTACACTTGCTTCAATCTCCTGCAATTCTTCAGATGATAAACTGGCCATTATGCGGGCCAAACGCTCATGACTGCAGTTGCACTTAAACTGCAAAGGCTTTTCTCCTACTAGTTTATAGGGTATATCCTGCATAATCTGTTCCATGATTTCTTCTAAAGAAGACGATTTATCCAAGAGATAACTAATAGGTCCCAGTGAAAAAACTTGCCGTTCTATTTTCTCCAACACCTTATCATCGGCTCCGGGCATAGCCTGGACAAAAAGCCCCCCGGCTGCCTTTATGGATAAATCAGGAGCTA
The DNA here is from genome assembly GCA_003444615.1 of Syntrophomonas sp. GTDB lineage: Bacteria > Bacillota > Syntrophomonadia > Syntrophomonadales > Syntrophomonadaceae > DTU018. Next base: position 1,498 of record DLUN01000078.1, on the reverse strand, counting down.
CCAGCACACCTAACGATATTAGGGAAGGAATCTGTTCAGAGACTAAAAAATAGTTGGCAAAATCCTCCCCTATTTCACCACTCACCAGTGGAACTCTGCCTATAAAGGGCTGTCTTAGCCCCATATCCTTTATAACCTCTAAAAAGCC
>DLUN01000078.1:0-1095 GCA_003444615.1 Syntrophomonas sp. | reverse complement strand
TTGCCATGGGCATCAGCGGTAGCCACAATTGGTCCAGAAATACCTCCACCATCGATTCTGACCGTTAAGGTATCCTTGTCACCTTTAAGATCACTACCCATCATTAAAGCCGCAGTAAGAACACGCCCCATTGCCGCCGAAGCGGTGGCGGAGGTCTGGTGGCGCTGGTGGGCTTCTTGTACAGCCCCGGTAGTATGAGATAGTATGAGGCGAACCTGTTGGTCCCCATCAACGGCTTTTATTAAGTAATCCTTGTTGAGCATAATTGTAGTGCCTTTCTTTAAGCTGATTTCTCCTTAGTAATTATACCCGTAATTATACTATTTTCAAAAACAAGTTGAAAAGCAAGGCAGGATTTACTAATAAAGTCTGGAAGAATAAGGACAAAAGCTTTATTAGAAGGAGGAAATAGACTTGGCTATCTATGAATTCGAAGGTAAACGGCCAATTATAGGGGTCTCATCCTTTATACATCCCCAAGCGGTGGTAATTGGTGAGGTGGAAATAGGTGATAACTGTTATATCGGCGCCGGGGCTGTAGTACGAGGTGATTATGGTAAAATCGTGGTGGGCAGCGGCAGCAATATCCAAGAAAACTGTACCTTGCATTCTGAGCCCGATACTATAGCTATTTTGGAGGAAAACGTATTGGTAGGACACGCGGCCATTGTACATGGTCCCTGCCTTATCAAGCACAACGCTACTATTGGAATGGGTTCTATAGTCTCTTCCAATACTGAAGTGGGAGAGGAAAGCCTGTTGGCTGCCGGTAGTATACTCCCCCCCGGGAAAAGCGTTCCTCCTAGAAAAATAGCCATGGGTAATCCAGCCCGGGTAGTAAAAGATATGGATGATTATAACTTGGTTTATAATCAGGTAGCGGTTAAGCTCTATCAAGATCTGGCCCAACGCTGTACAAATGGATTAAAGTTAATCGAAGAGTAATCCCAGCCCTTTGAGAACCGCTGTACAACAATTTTAAGAAAACCTTAGTCAGAAGGACTGCCCTTGGTTGGCAGTCCTTCTTTTCTATCCGCGCCGTGCCCAGCCAAGCACGCATCATCTCGCCGGTGAAAGTCCGGTCGGGGAAACCGC
>DLUN01000232.1:924-4582 GCA_003444615.1 Syntrophomonas sp. | reverse complement strand
CAATGCCGTTGAACACCTCCAAGGGAATCCCCTTATTATCAAGGGGCAGGATAGCCCTGTCAATGCAAAGGGTTTTACTGTGCAAGGATTTCGCTCTTATCACGATAAAAACCAGGGCCAGCAACGAGGTATTAATTATATCTACAAAATCACTGCTGAAAACATAGATATCCTTCATTTGGGTGATCAGGGAACCTTGCTGGACCAAGACTTAATAAAACAGATTGGCAAAGTAGATATTTTGATGGTGCCGGTCGGAGGAATTTATACCGTTGATGCTGCCGATGCAGCAGTTATAGTAGACCAACTCCAGCCACGCATAGTAATTCCCATGCATTATAAAACTGCCCAGGGCACTATACAGTTAGCGCCGGTAGAGGATTTCCTATCCCGCTATGCTCAAGTGGTAAAATGCCCGTTTTTAACCGTTACACCGGCAGAACTTCCCCAAGCCATGCAGGTAATAGTGTTAGAAATCCTCAATGGTTGACCCCTGCCCGGGAAGAAAGTAAAATTTCTAAAGATGTGGTTTTGGTTTTAATTAGATATTGTATACACAAGGGAAAGAGAGGGGCTAGAGTTGACCAAGTATATTTTTATAACCGGAGGGGTGGTATCTTCTCTGGGGAAAGGGATTACCGCTGCTTCTTTGGGAAGGATATTAAAAAGCCGCGGACTAAAGGTATTATTACAGAAGTTTGATCCTTATATAAATGTTGACCCTGGAACCATGAGCCCCTACCAGCATGGAGAGGTGTTTGTTACTGAAGATGGAGCAGAAACCGATCTGGATGTAGGCCATTATGAACGCTTTGTTGATGTTAACCTGACCCGCTATTCCAACTATACTACGGGACGGATTTACCAGGCGGTCTTAGAAAAGGAACGCCGGGGTGAATATTTAGGCCAGACGGTCCAGGTTATACCTCATATTACCAATGAAATAAAATCCCGGGTTACTTTTATGGAAGAAAAAGTAGGCCCAGATGTGATTATCAGCGAGATTGGCGGAACCGTGGGGGATATTGAATCCCTGCCGTTTTTGGAAGCCATTCGCCAGTTGAAATTTGATTTAGGTAAGGAGCGGGTTTTATATATTCATGTGACTTTGGTACCTTTTATCAGAACCGCGGGTGAATTAAAAACTAAACCTACCCAGCATAGTGTTAAAGAACTGCGCAGCATAGGTATTCAGCCCGATATCCTGGTTTGTCGCACCGAACAGGATCTTTCGGAAGACTTAAGAGCCAAATTGGCACTATTTTGCGATGTGGACCGGGAAGCGGTTATCCAGCTAAAAGACGTTACCTCTATATATGAGGTACCTTTAATGCTGGCTGAGGAAGGTATGGATCGGCAAGTAATAAAAAGACTGTCTTTAACTTGCCAGAAAGCCGATTTAGCCGAGTGGGAAGAGATTGTCCGCAAGGTAAGAAACTTAAACCGCCAGGTAACCATTGGCCTGGTAGGAAAATACGTGGAATTGCCCGATGCTTACCTTAGTATCGTAGAAGCTCTGAAGCATGCGGGACTTCAATATAACTGTGATATTAATATTCGCTGGGTTAACGCTGAACTTGTGGAAAAGGAAGGTCCAGAAGCCATGCTAGCGGGAGTAGATGGTATTTTGGTCCCCGGCGGATTTGGCGAACGAGGTGTGGAAGGCAAGATTGCTACAGCCGGCTATGCCCGGGAGAACCAGATACCATATCTGGGGATTTGCTTAGGTATGCAGTCGGCCATAATAGAGTTTGCCCGGTCAGTATGCCAGTTAAAAGATGCCCACAGCTCCGAATTTGCACCGGACACCAGTCATCCGGTGGTAGATTTAATGCCGGAGCAAAAACATATCGAAAATAAAGGCGGTACTATGCGCTTGGGTGGTTATCCCTGTCGTTTGGTACCGGGTACTCTGGTTCATCGCTGGTATGGAAAAGAGAATATTGAGGAACGGCATAGGCACCGTTATGAGATAAACAATGACTACCGGGATATATTGCAACAAAATGGCATGATATTCAGCGGGCTGTCACCGGATGGTAGATTGGTAGAAATAATGGAACTGCCGGACCATCCTTGGTTCGTGGGTTGCCAATTCCATCCCGAATTAATATCAAGACCCAATAGGCCCCATCCCCTATTTTTGGGTTTAATTGAACACGCCTTAGCTCAACAGGATCAAGAGAGCAAGGTTTAACAACAGCAAAAAGGGGCAGTACCGAGGGATACTGCCCCTTAAAGTTTTCTGCTCTAGAAAGGAATACGATTAGTGCGCGACCAGATTTTCATGTCCTTGGCAGCGGCAATAAGTTCATCGCGGAAATCAGGGTGCGCCAGGTTAATCAGGGCTTCCGCACGTCCCCAGGTAGATAGAGCTTTCAGGTTGGCTATGCCATACTCAGTTACCAGGTAATGAACCATAGTGCGGGGTACGGTAACAGCTGCACCGGGTGTCAGCATAGGGCGAATGCGGGAATGAACTTTGCCTTCTTTATCCTTATAGGTAGAGGAAAAGGCCAGAATTCCCTTGCCACCTCTAGAATGGAAAGCCCCGATAACAAAATCTAATTGCCCCCCAGTTCCTGAGATTTGTCGAAGCCCAGAGGTCTCGGAGCATACCTGGGATAGCAAATCTATTTCCAGAATGTTGTTGATAGCAATAACATTATCGTGCATGGCTACCCGGGATGGGTCATTGGTATAGTTTACGTTGCAAGACGCTACCCGGGGATTACCATCCAGGAAATCATAAGTCTCCTGGGTACCCAGGCAGAAGGCGTAGGTACTCTTGTTTATATCATAGGCTTTTTTGGCATTGGTGACTTTGCCGGCTTCATACATCTTTACAAAAGCATCGCAGAACATTTCACTTTGTATGCCTAAATCTTTCAGGTCTGATTCAGCAATCATACTGCCGATCAGGTTGGGCAGAGCACCTATCCCCAGTTGAATCATAGCCCCATCCGGAATCTCTTTCATTATATAATCGGCAATTTTGCGTTCTTCTGGAGTCGGTTCAGGAGATGGTGGTGTGGCGAAGATGGGGCTGTTAGAACCCTCTATGATATAGTCAATTTCGCTTATATGTACGTATTCGTCAGTACCACCCAGACACAAAGGCATATTTTCATTGACTTCCACAATAGATATTTTGGCATTCAGGGCCAAACCACGGTTATGTGAGTTGCCCAGGCCAAAGTTAAAGCAGCCGTGTTTATCCATAGGAGTTACCTGGGAAACCCAAACATCAGGCCATAGATGTGAAAAATCGGGATTGTAGGCTAGTAAAGTAGCTTCATGATAATTGAAAGGATTATGAGCAGCTAAACCCACATCACAAGCTTTGCGGTCCAGTAAAGTAAAATACCAGCTGAAATACTGGAAACTTTTCTGCTCCGGATCGCTTTTTATAACTTCGGGAATAGGCAGAATTGATCCGGTGCCTCGGATAGCTACATTTTCCAGTCCATCTCCAGCCCGTTTTCCTAGGGCCGCATCAAAATCAACTGGTTTGGTAGCAAACATTCCGTAATCGATGATGCTATTGGATTTAACCAGTTGGGCTGCCTTTTCAGCAGTGATTAACTTTCGTTTGTACTCTTCCATATAGGCCATTTTATACCCCCCCTAAAAAATTACCTTGCCCCATGTAGGAAAA
>DLUN01000232.1:0-714 GCA_003444615.1 Syntrophomonas sp. | reverse complement strand
CATGATGGTTATTACAATATATAAGAATATTCGCACAAAATTAACAGAATCCTTTTGCTTATGTAATTTCGAAAAATTTAGAAAATTGCCACTCTCAGTTATACCCTAAAGTGTAAAACCAGTGGCTGATATTTTTGTTACCAGCAGGCATTTACGATTATAATGCCGAAACAATCATGGATAGTTTCAAAATTGGCGATACTAGCTGACAAAACCCTCAAAGGAGAGATTTATGTTTACCACACGAATTATCGATAAAAAGGAAAAGGATCGCTATAATCGCTTCGTAGCCACACATCCTGCGGGACACTTTTTGCAGCTATGGGAATGGGGAAAGGTTAAAGAAGGGATGGGGTGGGAAAAACTCCCCCTAATTGTAGAAGAAGATGGTGAGATAAGAGCATCTTTACTGATCTTAAAACGGGCTTTACCCATACCGGGTTTGAAAAAATGTATCTTTTACTCTCCCCGCGGACCGGTAGTGGACCTGGAAAGTGAGGAATTATGTAAAATTTTATTTGCAGGTGCGGCGCGAGTGGCTCGGGATCACGGGGCCATTTTCTTAAAAATAGATCCTGATGTAGATCACCGGCACCAAAGATTTGCTGCTATTTTAAGTGAATGTGGGTTCCGCAAAAATGAAACCGGCCTTGATTTTGAAGGAGTGCAGCCTCGTTTCGTTTTTCGCCTGGATATAAGACCCTCTGAAACAGT
>DLUN01000192.1 GCA_003444615.1 Syntrophomonas sp. | reverse complement strand
AACGCTCTGAGGATCATTTTCCATGATGATCCTGTCTTTATAAGTACCTGGTTCCCCTTCGTCCGCATTGCATACAACATATTTTTCTTCTACCCCGGTATTATAGGCAAAAGACCACTTGGCTCCGGCGTTGAAACCAGCTCCTCCCCGACCACGCAGACCGGATTTCCTTACTTCATTGATTAAGTCAGTCTGGCTCATGCTACGGGCTTTTTCCAGACTCTTGTATCCTCCCGCATTAAGATAATCATCAATATTCAGCGGGTCGATTTTTCCATAATTGCGCAGTACGATACGCTTTTCCTCAGCCACAAACATTTCCCTCCTTTCCTAATTCTATTGACATTCCGATAATATGCCGGTTAATTTTTCCGGAGATACATCCACATAGGGTTTGCTGTTAATCGTAATAACTGGTGTAGCTTGGCACTGTCCTACACATTCCGCAAACTCCAAGGTGAACTTGCCATCGGCAGTGGTTTCACCCATCTTTATTCCTAACTGTTGTTCCAAGGCATTCACCACTTCTGCTGCTCCAGCCACATGACAAGGAGCACTTTCGCATATACGAATCACATAACGACCTCTCTTGCCGACCTTAAAATAAGAATAGAAGGTAGCCACTCCGAAGGCCTTTGCTTTGGAAACACCGAAAACCTTAGCAGCCTGGTCGATAGCATCCTCCGGAATATAATTGTATTCCCTCTGTAAAGCATGATAGGCCTCTATTATGCCCCCCGGTAAATCCTTATACTTTTCGATGATGTTAAGATAATCAGACATCTGCACTTTTCACCTCCCCACACGGTTCAGTTATTATTCAATAGTTAAATCGGCCCTATAGTCTGTTAGCAATATCACTTTGACCTGTTCTCCCGCCTTTATTAGCCCGCCGCCAGGCGGTAGATCAATAAGCGCATTACATCCTAACCACGACCGTATCATACTAGGCTTTTGTCCAGGGAGCACTTCTACTTCCCAACTGTTATCGTGCCAGTTGGCCTTTCCCCGTACAAAACGCCGTGTACCTGTTTTCTTGGGAAATCCGTTTCGACATTTGGCCATAACCTGGCGGCAATACCAAGGTAATCCCTGGAGACTGCGTATTACTGGCGCAGCATAGAGATGATAGTTTACCGCGCAAGCCCCCGGATTTCCTGACAGTGACAACAATAGGCAATTACCAAGTTTGCCAGCCCCAGCATGGCTGCCTGGTTGAATGGGGATACCCCAAAATATGATTTGGGCGCCTACATCTTCCATTAACAATCGGCTGTCGTTTTCCCCATTTTGATAAGTTCCTCCCACCAGGAGTATAAGCTCGGCTTGGGTGGACAACTCTTCTACCAGAGTGTCCATAGACATAGGGATATCATATAAGTAATACAAAGATACCACGATACCACCCTGCTGACTGATAAACCCTTTTAACATGGGGCTATTACTGTCTCGCATTTGTCCGATGGCAGGTTCGATTCCAGAGGGAACAATGTTATCTGCCATGTTGATGATGGCTACTCGCGGTCTTTTTACTACTTCAACTTTATTAATTCCTACTGCGGCTAAAAGACCCAGAGCTGCAGGATCTATTAAGGTACCTGCGCCCAACAACTGATCGTTGCAGGCAAAATCTTCGCCAGCAGACTTAATGTTATCTCCCGGCTTGACCTTACCCAGCAGACGAAGATACTCCCCTTCCACAATGACCTTTTCATGAGGAATGACAGCTGTGGTTCCTAGGGGCAAAACTTCACCAGTATCAACTGCCATAGCTTGCCCATCTTCCAGAGTCGCCAAAGAAAATTCCTTGATTGGCTTACTGTCATGCAGCCTATACTTTTCACTGTCATTGCCGTCATTTTTTCCGAGAGCATATCCATCTACAGCTGATTGAGCATGGGGCGGCAAATCTTGACTGGCATACAGAGTATCGGCCAGAACCCGTCCCAGTGCATCAGTAGTAGCAACCATTTCGTACTGTAGGGAGGGCAAGTTATCCTGTAACAGCTGCCAAGCTTGCTCCAAGCCAATACCTTCGTTCAATACCTGATACCTCCTAAAATGGGCTACTCTTGCCGAAGGAACAATTAGGGAAATGACACGACCGGCATTCTTGACAGAGACCGCCATGTCCCAGAGCAACAACGTCAGCCCGGGAAATGCGCTCACCTGCAAAAATCCTCGGCAACACTAAATCCAAAGTTGTCACCTTATTGAACAAAGCCCCGCCGGGTACTCCGCAAATAGGAACCTGGTTTAGGTAAGCTAGCATAAAGTGAGCCCCTGGTAATACCGGAGCACCATGAAAAACTACCTGTGCACCGCTGATGCGAATGCCTCGGGGCGTGGCATCATCTGCATCTACAGACATACCACCTGTTACCAGAATTAACTGAGCTCCGTCAGCCATAAAATTACTAATTTCTGAAGCAATTAGTTCCGGATCATCAGTCACTATGGTCTGTCCCATCCATCTTCCGCCAAAGTCCTCGATCTTTGGACGCAAGATGTCACCGAAACCATCGCGGATTAATCCGGTACTTACTTCGCTACCAGTGGTTATTACACCCACCCTTAAAGATTGAAAGGGTTTAATCTCCACTAAGGGCAGGGGCTGACTGGCCAGTTGTTCGGCCTCCAGTAAGAGTTCTTTATTAATAGCCAGTGGTATTATTCTGGTTCCTGCAACAGTCTGGTTTTCCTTGACTACTGAGTTATTGTGCAGAGTAGCAAAAATAATACCATCGCAATTGTTGAGCTGCTGTAGTTGATTAACTCTAATTTTTAATAATCCCGGTACGGCTGCTTTAAGGTTAACCCGGCCTTGACTAGGCTCGCTAATGCTGACCCCAGAACCTGAAGCAGCACGAGCCAGGCTTACCGCTGCATCATCTTCATGAACTAGATGACCGTCAGCATCCCACACGTATATATGTTTTTTGCCCAAACGAAGCAGTCGGGTTATATCCTCATCCGTAACTATATGCCCCCGCTGAAAGGCCCTGCCCTTGGCCTTGCCAGGCAAAATTTCCGTAATATCATGTGCGAGTGGTAAACCTATAGCCTCTTCAATGGCCACTTTACGCATTAGCTACCTCCGGTATCTTTTCTATTTTGACCGCACAAACCTTGTACTCACCAGTTCCAGTGACAGGATCCAAAACATGGCTGGTCAAAGCATTAGTAGGAGTAGCCGAATGATGGAAAGACATCCATATCATTCCCGGCTGCACTCGATCGGTTACTCTAACAGCGGAAACAACTTCTCCACGACGGGATATAATCTTCACTTGCTTGCCAGTAACCAATCCTAATTTTGCTGCATCATCCGGATGGATCTCAGCCATTTCTTTATCCCAGACACTGGCAATTCCAGGTGAATAGGGAGTAGTAACATTATAATGATAGAGAATACGTCCCGTTGACAGCAGGAATGGGTATTCTTCATCCGGCATCTCTCCAGGTGGAATATGATCGGATGGCTGGAATAACCCCAATCCACGGGTGAACTTGCCTTTGTGGAGATAAGGGGTTCCCGGATGATCTTCACTGGGACAAGGCCACTGTAAAGAGCTGTTTTCTAGACGCTGATAATTGATTCCTGCCATTGATGGAGTCAAAGAGGCCATCTCATTCCATATCTGGCCGGGATGTTCATAATCCATAGGGAATCCTACCCGGGTGGCCATCTCACAAATGATCTGCCAGTTGGCCTTACCAGGAATGGGTTCTATGGCTTTACGGACTCTTTGTACCCGCCGTTCCGTGTTGGTGAAGGTCCCATCACATTCAGCAAAACTAGCTGCCGGCAGAATTACATCAGCATATTCAGCAGTTTCGGAAAGGAATAGTTCCTGCACAACTAGAAAATCAAGCTTCTCCAGTGCAGCCCGGATGTGATTACTGTTGGGATCAGTCAGAACCGGGTTTTCACCCAGAATATACATAGCTTTGACCTTGCCCTCATAGGCTGCGTCAAACATTTCCGGAATCTTTAAGCCCACATTAGCAGGAAGTGATGCTCCCCAACCTTTTTCAAACTTCTGGCGAATTTCGTCGTTGGTAACGGCTTGATAACCAGGATACACATTGGGTAAAGCTCCCATATCACATGCACCCTGAACGTTATTCTGGCCGCGCATGGGGCATACTCCTGTACCAGGACGACCTAAGTGTCCGGTTAGCATAGCCAGATTAGCAATGCTCATGACGTTGCGAGTTCCACAGATATGTTCGGTAATACCCAGAGTATAGAAAATCATAGCTTTATCAGTAGTAGCATAGAGACGAGCTACCGCATAAAGGTCACCCACCGGAATCCCCGTTAATTCAGAGACGTACTCCGGAGTATAGCTCTCCACTGTTGCTTTAAGGGCTTCATAATTTTCGGTACGTTCAGCAACGAATTCTTTATTTTCTAAACCTTCTTTGATAATGATGTGCATTAAGCCATTTAGAAGTGGTATATCAGTACCGGGCTTCAGTTGCAGCCAATGATCTGCTTCATCAACTAGATCAATACGACGAGGATCACATACAACCATCTTGGCTCCTCGACGGGCAGCCTGTCGCATTTTGTATCCGATAACTGGATGGGCTTCAGTGGCATTAGTTCCAATTAAGAACAGGAGTTCTGCTTCATCGGTGATTTCATTGATAGGGTTAGTCATAGCGCCGCTTCCGAATGTAGTGGCCAGACCGGCCACAGTTGGCGCGTGTCAGGTACGGGCACAGTGGTCTACATTATTAGTTCCCATATATGCCCGGGTAAATTTCTGTACCAAATAGTTTTCCTCGTTGGTGCAGCGGGCTGAGCTTAAAGCCGCAAATGACTCAGGACCATATTGTTCCTTGATACTGTTAAATTTCTCGGCAATTAAATCGTAAGCTTCATCCCAGGACGCTTCCACAAACTGCCCATTCTTTTTAATCAATGGGGTGGTAAGACGTTTTTCGTTATAAATGTAATCCCAGCCGAAACGCCCCTTAACACACAGCATACGGCCATTAACCGGGGCATCCTCAGCGGATAAAACCCCTATAACTTTACCGTCCTTTACGGCCAGATCAAAATTACATCCAGTTCCGCAGAAGGGACAAGTTGTGCGTACTTTTTCAATATCCCACCGTCTTGCCTGTCCGGCCATGGATTTCTCAGTCAAGGCCCCGGTGGGACAAACTGCTACACACTGACCGCAGAATACACAGTCTGACTCAATGTAGGGTACGTCTCCGGCGGTGGTTGCCTTGCGGTTAAAACCACGGTAGAGATAGGACAAATTATCCTGCCCAGTCATTTCTTCACAGGCCCGTACACAGGCACCGCAAAGAATACACTTGTTTAAATCCCGGATTATAAAGGGATTGCTGTCATCAATAGCATAAGCATGTTGCTCTCCTGTGAAAGGGCTTTCTTTCACATTGTAGCGATAGCAATAATCCGCTAGTTTGCAATCGCTCATTTTATCACAGGTCATGCAGTCTAGGGGATGATTAGCTACTAGGAGTTCCAGAATAGCTTTGCGTGCTTCAACAACAGCTGGTGATTCGGTCTGTACTTCCATGCCTTCCGTTACGGGAGTAACGCATGAGGCAGGCAGTAAACGGTTGCCTTTAACCTCTACCACACATAAACGACAGGCTCCCATCAGACTTAAATCGGGATCATAACACAGGCGAGGAATATCTATGCCTATCATTTCTGCAGCCTGTAAAATAGTGCTGCCTACCGGAGCTTC